>CAZIQC010000159.1:0-3854 GCA_964541335.1 uncultured Oscillospiraceae bacterium | reverse complement strand
CAAAAACGGAGAAAAAACGCCGATTACACATAAGGTAAACGGCTACAATCCGCGCAGTGCGATAGGAACAAACGCGGACGGAACGGTTGTTTACCTTTTAACCGTGGACGGCAGACAAACGGCTTCAAAGGGCGTTTCGCTTGACGCTTTGGCGGATATATGCAAGGACGTCGGTATGGTAAATGCGCTTAATCTCGACGGCGGCGGATCGACAATGCTTGTCGGTAAGGACGCGGAAAATGCCGAGCTTCATATAATAAACACCCCGTCCGAAAACCGCAAGGTTATAAATGCCGTGGGCATTGTGTCGGACGCAACAAGCGGCGCGGCGGTGTCGCTTACGGCGCGTGCGGCAAGCGAAGCGGTACTTGTCGGCGACAGTTCTCCGATAACGGTTGTTCCTCTTGACGAAAACCTCAACCCACCCTCAACCGTTGACGGAGAAATAAAGTGGGTTGTGTCAAAGGGTAAGGGCAAGGTTGAAAACAACGTTTTTTACGCGGAAGAAAAAGGGGAAGCCGTGTGCGACCTTTATTACGATAACGTATGGCAAGCCTCGTGCGCGTTTAACGTTATAGGAAAAGACGAGGTGTGCGGAATTGCCGCGCCGCGAAGCATATCCGTAAAAAACGGAAGCGTCCTGGACGCGGCGGAGAAAGCCTCGGTTTACACACGTGACGGCACAACAGCCCCCGTGCGCGATATATCGCTTCTTTCGCCCGTATATGACACCACCTTTATGCAAATAAAGAACAATGTTATAACAATTTTGCGCGACGGCGCGGGAGAGCTTGCACTAAGCGTTGGAAACACCTCGCGCACGGTAAAGCTTCTGTGCGACGGATACGACTTTGATGCCGCACAGGCGCAAACCGTCGACCCGATGAAAAAATCCGCCGAAGCCACGCTGAACATTTTGGCAAATCCCGAAAAGCACACGCTTTTCAGTCGCTTGGTGTACGCACGTGCGGCAGATACCTTTGCGAAAAACGGGGCGAATACGGTTTTCGTCGGAGGAAACGGCGTGCAGGCTCTTACGCCCGCGGCACTCTCGCCGGTGTATTCAACGGAATTTTCGGAAACAGCGGTGACCGACGGGCGCGTGATAAGGGTAAAGCCCTCGGGAGCAACCCTGCGCACGGCAACACAGTGGCAAAAGCTTACGTCGGCTGTGGAAAACGCGGCAGAGAAAAACCTCGTTATTGTTTTCGACGGCGACCTTGCATTTTCAGATAAGCTGGAGGAACGCGTGTTTTTCGACTATTTGTCGGATAAAGCTGCCGGGAAAAACATTATCGTTGTTTATACGGGCTGCGAAAATTATTCCTTTATAAAAAACGGCGTGCGTTATATCTCGCTTGCCGCGGCAACCGATTACACATCACTTAACGCCGCATTTGAAAATATGCAGTATTTATCCGTCGGCTTTACGCAAGAGGAGGCGTATTACAGCTTTGAAAATTTGTACGGCGGTATGGTGCTTCAATAAAAAAGGGCTGTAAAAAACATTGTTTTTTACAGCCCTTGAGCATGTCGACTTTCATATACAAAACCGCAATTCTTCGACAGCACCGACCTTTTGCGTTAAGCCTTAAACCGTGCCCGTTATTACAAGTGTGCTGACGCCGGGTGTTACGGAATATACACCCGTGGCGGTGTTTTGCGTATAGGTTGCGGCAGGTACGGTAATTGTGCCGGAGAGTGTTTGGAACAGCCCCGTGTCGGTTGAATAGGTGTAGTCCGTGCCGCTTGCAAGTGTTTGCGAGTTAAGCGTTACGGTTATTGCGTTAAGCCGCGGATTGAAAGTGTCGGTAACGATTACGTCATCCGAGGCGGTAACGGCAGTGTTGCCGAGATTTTGAATTATAAAGGTATAGGTCAGCGTTCCGTTTGCCGTTACGCTCGATGGGCAAATTGCCTTGGCAATGGAAAGCCGTGCGCTTGCTTGCGCGGCAACGGTCTCGGTGGCAGTCAAGGCTTCGGGAAGAGAGCTTCCCGTAACTGTAACCGTGTTTTCGATTTCGGCTTCCGCGTCAAGCGGGGCAAACCCGTTGGTGGCGGCCTCATATGCGATTGCAATGTTGCCCGCCGCGGGAACGCTTACCCCGGAAAATACAAGCGTGTCGCCCGAGGTCACGGTGGGGGCGGCTTGCAAAACGCCGTTTACATAATATCTTACCGACCCCGCCACGTAGGCAAGCGGTGTCAGCGTTTGCGTGTTAAAGGTATACGCGCCGAGGTTGTCTGTCAGTGTTAAATCGGTCAGCGCGGCAGTGCCGGAATTGACCATACTTATAATATAGGTTATATTGTCGTCGGAGCTGTACGTGTTGTCGACGGCGGTTTTCGTAACCGTAAGCACATCGGACAGCTCGCCTGTTGCGGTGTTTGAATTTGTTGCAACGCCGTTATAGGTCAGCGTTGCCTGATTGGTAAAAACAGCCATGGTTTCCTCCCGTCAAATGTGGGGTGTAAAAAGCCGGTTTTTTACAGCCCGTTGTGTTAAGGGGGAAAAGGTATTTCGATTTCGAAACCTTTTTTAACCCCTTACTTTATAATATGCGAGGAAAAGGCTTTTGTCACGAACTTGTCAATAACCGAGGGAAGCACCCAAACTGTCGTCGTTTTCAATCCAGTCGCGCGATACGTCCACAACCGTGTACTCGGACGCGTTGTTTCGAATAACAACGTACGATATGCCGGCGTTTATCACCATTCGCTTGCACATTGCGCAGCTCGTTGCATTGTGAACAAGCTCGCCCGTTTCATTATCTCTTCCCACAAGGTACAGGGTAGCCCCTATCATATCTCGGCGTGAAGCGCTGATGATGGCATTTGCTTCGCTGTGAACACTGCGGCACAGCTCGTATCGCTCGCCCCGCGGTACACACATCTGCTGTCGACGGCAATAGCCCAAATCCATACAGTTTTTTCTTCCGCGCGGCGCGCCGGTGTAGCCTGTGGAAATAATTTCGTCGTTCTTTACTATTATCGAGCCGTAGTTGCGGCGCAGGCACGTGCCCCGTTCGAGTACGGTTTGCGCTATATCGAGATAATAATTGTGCTTATCGCGTCTGGTCATAGAAATCACTCCTTTATATGTTTAAGTTTAAACCAAACAAACGTTTTTGTCAACTTTTGTTTTTTTACATAAATATATGTCCGCAAATTTTCAACGGTTTTTTGACTAAAACATTGATTTTTTAATATAATTGTGATACAATTTATCGACAGAACAAAAGAGATAATATCTTTGTGGGAGCTTGGTATGCCGGGCTGAGAGGAAGAAATTGAATCTTCGACCATTAAACCTGATGCGGATAATGCCGCCGTAGGAAAAATACGGAATGTAACTTTAGGCGGATAATCTATCAGGATTATCTGCTTTTTTATTTTTAAATAGGAGTTGATTATTATGAGAAATTATACAACGCAACAAAATGCCGCAAAACAAGGGATTATAACCTCCGAAATGAAAAAGGTTGCTGAAAAGGAGTACAGGACACCGGAAGAAATACGGGAGCTTGTCGCAAAAGGACAGATTGTTATCTGTGCTAACAAAAAACATACTTGCATCGAACCGAACGGAATAGGCTCTATGCTCCGCACGAAAATCAATGTAAATTTAGGTATTTCAAGAGATTGCAAAGACTATGACATTGAAATGAAAAAAGTTATGGCAGCGGTTGATATGGGTGCGGAGGCAATAATGGATTTATCGTCGCACGGAAATACTCAGCCTTTCAGACAAAAGCTGACAAGCGAATGCCCGGCTATGATCGGTACCGTTCCGGTATACGACAGCGTTATTCATTATCAAAGGGATTTGTCTACTTTAACGGCAAAGGATTTTA
>CAZIQC010000158.1:0-3880 GCA_964541335.1 uncultured Oscillospiraceae bacterium | reverse complement strand
TTGGGCGGCGGAAAAATCAAGAAAACAACGGCAGTTAAATCATACACCGATTTTACAATATATGTGGATTAGGTCATCCCCTTCTCTAATCTGCCGGATCAGATTTAAATGGATAAAAGCAAATGAGAAAGAATGTGTTTTTGGACGGGGATGCGTATGAACGTAATGTATAAAACTTTTGACGTTCTCAAAAAAGTTGACAGTTAAAGTTAAAACGCCGTTTGTTGATTTCTCATTTGTTCCTTTGCAATAAAATGGATTACTTACGGATAGGGGGAGGCAGAGATAACGGAACGAAAATACTTGTGTATCGATTTAAAAAGCTTTTATGCTTCGGTGGAATGTGTCGAAAGAAAGCTCGACCCCTTGACGACAAACCTTATTGTGGCAGACAGCTCAAGGACCGAAAAAACAATCTGCCTTGCGGTAACGCCGAGCCTTAAAGCCTACGGAATACCCGGCAGAGCAAGATTGTTTGAGGTGATACAAGCTGTAAAAAACGTGAACAACAATCGCAGATATAAAGCACCGAACAGGTCTTTTACGGGGAAATCGTACAATGCGACGGAGCTTGCGAAAAATTCGTCGCTTGAGCTTGATTATATAATTGCACCGCCGCGAATGGCGCATTATATGAAATATTCGACGCGAATTTACGATATATATTTAAAATATGTGTCGCACGATGATATACTTGTTTATTCCATAGACGAGGTCTTTATGGATATTACGGGCTACCTTAATGCAAACGGAGGAACGCCGCGCGATTTTGCCATGACAATTATACGCGATGTTTTGAAGCAAACGGGTATAACCGCAACAGCGGGAATAGGCACAAATATGTATCTTGCGAAAATCGCAATGGATATAACCGCAAAAAAAATGAAGCCCGACAAGGACGGCGTACGCATTGCGGAGCTTGACGAAATGAAATACCGCAAGGAATTGTGGGGGCACACGCCGATTACGGATTTTTGGAGAGTGGGGCACGGATATGCGAAAAAGCTGGCAGCCGGCGGAATGTTTACAATGGGGGATATTGCGAAAATATCCACATTTGCTTACGGCAGACAAAAGATGAAAAAACTGTTCGGCATAAATGCAAAAATGCTTATCGACCATGCTTGGGGATATGAGCCTACCACGATTGCCGAGGCAAAGGCATATACGCCCGAAACGAGGAGCATAAGCTCCGGGCAAGTTTTAAAATGCCCGTACAGCTTTGAAAAAGCAAGGCTTATCGTGTGGGAAATGCTTGAGCTTACGGCACTTGATTTGGTGGAAAAACAGCTTGTGACAAAACAGCTTACGTTAACGATAGGCTATGATGTTGAAAATACCGCAAATTACAAAGGCGAGATAAAAGCCGACCGATACGGACGAAATGTCCCGAAAGCCGCGCACGGAACGGCTAATATCGAGAAATTCACCTCGTCAACAAGATTGATTTCGGAGGCGGTATTAAAGCTTTATGATGAAATCGTTGACAAAAATTTGACCGTACGGCGAATTACAATCGCCGCTTGCAATTTGATCCCCGAAAAAGAGGCAGAAAACAAAACAAATTACGAACAGCTCTCTTTGCTTTCAAGCTGTGATGAATTAACCGCAAAGAGAGAAAAAGAAGAAAATGAGCTGAAAAAAGAAAGAAAAATTCAGGAAACGATGATTGATATAAAACAGCGCTACGGAAAGAATGCAATCATCAAAGGCTCAAACCTGCAAGAGGGCGCAACAACGATAGAGAGAAACACATCTATCGGCGGGCATAAAGCATAGGAGGTGCAATATGACCGAGTTTCGATATAATGATATATTAAATATGCCGTATCCGAATAACGAAATCGAACAAGATTTCCCGGATAAAATACTTCGTGCGGCACAGTTTGCACCCTTTGCGGCACTTAGCGGACACGATGAAGCAATAGAAGAAACGGCGAGAACAACCGACGGCAAATCGGAGCTTGACGAATATGAAAAGGACGAAATAAACAAGAAGCTGAACTTTTTTAGAGAGCATATTAAGGAAAAGCCGCACGCGTCAATAACGTATTTTTTGCCGGACAAGAAAAAGTCGGGCGGAAAATATGTTACAAAATCGGGCATTGTGACAAGTGTGCGTGTATACGAAAAAGATCTTATATTGGATGACGGAACAACGATACCGATGGGGAATATTGCGGCAATTGAAACAGAAGCCCTTAATCGGACGGAGGAATAGCAGGGTATACACGCAAGCGGCGAAATCCGGCAACGATATTTTTTGTTTACAACGAATAAAAAATATGTTATAATGCTTTGGTAAGGGGCTGTGCCCCGTTATTTCGGAGTTTCGGCGGGTGTAGACAACCACCGCCGAAAAAAGTAAGTAAAACCCGCTCCACAGAGGCAGGGCGACAGCTTGCTTTTGATTATATCTAAAAAATCGGAGGGGAAAAAATGAATTTGGCAAAAAAAACCGCCGTTTTATCAGCGGCAATTTTAACCGTTGCCGCAACGGCTTTCGGAGCGAATACGGTTGAATTTCAAATAGGAAGCACGGCGGTAAATGTGGAAAACGGGCAGATTGAAAGCAAGCTTTCGGAGGTGGCACCCTATGTTAAAAACGATCGTACAATGGTGCCGTTGCGCATATTTTCCGAGGCATTGGGTTGCAGTGTGGAATGGAACGGGGAAAATAACAGTGCTACCGTAAAAAATGCCGAAAATACGGTTGTATTTACGGAAAACAGCACTGTGATGACGGTTAACGGCAATGAAATCAGAATGGAAATAAGCCCCGAAATTTTAGAAGAGAGAATGTTTATTCCGCTTCGCGCCGTGAGCGAGGGCTTGGGCTACGGCGTGTATTATGTAAGCTCTACGGAGCATGTTCTTATCGATGCCAAAAATCCCGTTATGAGGATTTCCGAAACGGAAATACCGTTTTGTGCGGTAAACGGAATTTATGCTCTCAACGGCGGAAATGCGGCACAAGAAACGCAAAAAAAAGCTTTGGCGGAATATTCGTATAATTTTTCGAAAAACGTATACGCCGTGACGGCACGTGCAAAGGAGGCGGGCTTTACTCTTTCGGAGGGAGCTTCGGCACAGCTTTCCGAGCTGGGTAAAACTCTTGCGGAAAATCACGCGGACGGGGTGCTTGTCGGGAGTATAATGAAAGTACAGGAGGATTATGTGCTTGCACAAGAGTACATAAATTCGCTCAAAGAAAATATACAAATATCGCAAGAAGAGCTTGACGCCCTTGCGGATGAATATGTGTGCGCAAAGCACATTCTGATTTCTTTTTCCGGCAGAACCGAAAAAGAAGCGCAAAGCACGGCAGACACTGTTTACAAGCTTGCAAAAAAAGGCGAAAATTTTGACGAGCTTATAGAAAAATACGGCGAAGACCCCGGTATGGAGCAATATCCCGACGGCTACCTTTTCACAAAGGGGATGATGGTGGAGGAGTTTGAAAAAGCGGTATACTCAATGCAAAACGGAGAAATAAGCAAGCCCGTAAAAACGCAGTACGGCTACCATATAATATACAGATTGCCCACGGAAAAAAACAACGGAGAGCTTAAAGAAATGCTTGTAAACGAAAAGCTCGACGAGTTGGTTGATAATATTTACAAGGAAAATGTTGCGGAGGAATTGCTTTCTGTGGAAGAATTTTTGGGAGAATAAAGCCGGTATTCATTATTCGTAAAAAAAACGCCGCCGAAAGCTCCATAAAGTTTTTATATGCTTCATCGGAGCAGTCAAGCCCCGCGCGGTTATTTAAACCACAAAGGCTCACAAAAGGCGTTGATAAATAAATTAAATTCCAAGCTGACAGGTTGGGCAAGCTATCATAAGGTGTCAAATGCGTTTATGGCATTTCGCAGGATTG
>CAZIQC010000157.1:0-3894 GCA_964541335.1 uncultured Oscillospiraceae bacterium | reverse complement strand
CCCTGCCTTATAAACGGAAGCATACTGCAGCCGCGCGGTGAAAACCGCACGCTTCCGCCGCGGGCAAGCTGTTCGGATATGACGGGATAAAGCGCGGAAAAATCGGTCGAATTGCTTTCGTTCATAAGGCTTTCTCCAAAATATCGAGCCTTTCCAGCTCGGTTAAAAATGCGTTTATGTCCTCCTGTGCGGTGGCTCGGTCAATATCATATTCCTTTGTAAGGCGCGTTGTCAGTTCCTCGCGGGATATATCCTCCGCCAGGTTGTTCCACAAAAAGGTTGCCGTGTCGTTTAACGTCAGCATACCCGAAAAGTTGAGCTGTGCACCGACGGGCACTACAATGTTTTTCCCCGCCACGTTTCTCAGTAAAAATCCGCTTTTAAGCTTCATAAATATATTCCCTCCCGAAATTGTTGTAAGCCTTATTCCGAAGCCTCGGCTCGGTCGTAATATCCCGTAAAATAATCGCGCGCCGCGGCAAGTGCCGCTTTGTCCGTACTGCCGACAAACCGCATTTTGCCGCTTCTTTCGTTGTTGTGAGTATCCTTTGTGTGATGTAAAACAAGAATTTTATCAAAATCAGAGCTGAAATGTATAAGCACCGCCTCAAACCCGAGTGGCTTTCGGTTGCCGTATTCGTCATCGGAAAGCTGTGTTTCCTCGTTAAAATACCACCCGCCGAAATCGTAAAGACAATCTCCCGTATTGTTGGGCGACTGCCCTTGGTAGTTTAAGTGCTTGCCGTATAAATAAGTATTGTCATCGGTTTTCAGCTCAATACTGCCGAAAAGCCTGTCCTTAAATATAAGAAAACGCAAATGCGTTAAATCGGCACGTATAACAGCCTCCTCGCCCGAAAGCGTATCAACGGCGCAATACGTGCGCTTTATCTTTTGGGGCAACGGCAAAAGTGCCGCCGCAAGGAGAATTGCAATAATAACAACAAAGCGTTTTTTCATACAACAACCTCCCTCGGTTAAATTATAGCAAAAAAAATGATTTTCGTCAACAATAATAAATTCGTAAGGCAAAATAAAAAGCGGGGGGCGCATTTCGCACCCCCCAAGGCTATGCTTGTTATTTTCTCTTGTTGTAGCGATCGAGTGCCGCTTGGTATATTTCTATGGCACGGTCAATCTTAAGCCCCTTTAAATCTTTAACAAACTTGTCGTATTCGTCAAGCGGCTTTGCACCCGAAATAAACGCCGCACGCGATTCGTCCACATATTTCGTTGCCTCGTTTACAATGGACGAAAATTCCGTTGTTTCGTCGCTTGTGAGGGTAAATGTGGGCAAATATTTGCTCTTTGACTCCTCGGGTGCGTCAAACCAAGCGTCGAGCGCATTGCGCTGAACGTCTGTTCCGTAGTATTGCTCCAAATAGCGCATATCCTGAACGAACGGTCCGAGGTAGTTTGCACGGCAGTAGCGTCCCATTGCCTGGCTTACGGAAAGCCCCTCGTCGTTATCCATCACGTAATCGGTGTAAATAGGCTCGTCGTCAACATACGTAAAGCTTTCGCCCTCTATGCCGAAATTGTTGAGAATATGTCCCGCTTCGGTGTAGGAATAATCGAGATATTTAACAGCCAAGGGAATATCCTTGCACGCCGTGGAAATTGCCGTGCCGTGTCCCGACCATTGCGGAGATACGTTTACCATCTTTGCGGGAGAGTCGCCTATTCCCGGGAACGATACGCCCACAAGCTTAAACGAGGAATTTTTGGCTTTCATCGTTTGCAGCCAACGCCCGAGGTCACCGCCACCGCCGCCGATTGCCGCGCCCGATTTGCCGTTGAGCATATTTGCGTCCCAAATGGAGGAGTCAACCATTGTGTAGTTGTTATCCAAAAGTCCAGTTTCAAACCAGCGGTTCAGCGTTTCGCACGCGTTGTACCATTCAGGCTCAAGCGGACCGTATTTGATAGTGCCGTTGTCGTTGTAGAAATAGTTGATTGACGACATAAGCGAGAACATCTGTCCCACCTGATCGCTTCTGAAAGTAATCGGGGCGGTAGCACCCTTTTCGTCGCGGAAGCGAATAAGCATATTTTCCCAATCTTCGATTGTTTTGGGAATATCTATTCCAAGCTCCTCAAGCCAATCCTGCCTGATAAGCGGTCCGGCAGAAAGACACAGCTTTTCCGCGCCGCGCAAAAACGGGAAGCAATAATATTGTCCGTCATCAGTGATGATTGAGCGGTTTATATCCGGATTTTCCTTTAAATACGAAGAAAGCGCGGGTGCGTATTCATCCATATAGTCGTTGAGCGAAACGATAATTCCGTCCTCGATGGACGTTGTCGGTCCGCCGAGAGCGGCATTCCAACCGTATTCAATCATATCGGCAAGCTCGTTGGACGCTATCATAAGACTGAAAGCCTCGCTCTCTTGACCGAGCGCGGGGTGTATGTACTTAACCTTTACACCCGTTTGCTTTTCAAGCTCCTTGGCAAAGGGCGTATCGCCGAGGTTTGTGGCGGTTGCCGCAATGTTTGAGTTTGAAGCCACCCAGTACGTAAGCTCCGTTTCCGTTTTAATGGGGTACGAGCTAAGGTCTGCGGTTGATTTGGTGTTTGACTGCTTATCGCCACACGAGCAAAGTATAAGTGCACACGCGGGAACAAGCGCAAGTCTTTTTTTGAGTTTCATTGTTTTTACCTCCTTTTGTTGATTTAAAAATAACACAAAAGCAAAAGGATTTCAATAGACAATTTTTTTTGCACTGGACAATAAACGGCAAGAAACAGGCACAAATGCGATTATAAAGCCGTTTTTCGAAAAAAAGGAAAATCGAAAATAAGTAAACCGACTACAAATTGTCTTGTCTGCAAAAAAGTGTCTATTGATTTTTACGCTTTTGTGTGGCATAGTAAAATTAAAGAAAAAGCGAAAGGGCTGTTGCATAATGAAAACCGAAAAAGAGATGAAAAAGCTTCTCAACGAAATGAAGCGTATCACGAGAGAAGAATTCGAGTGCTGGGAGTGGAATTCCGGCGTGGGTGTGTGCGGTGCGGTATTCGCATACGAAAAAACGGGAGATGAAGACATTCTCGACTATATCCGCGAGTGGGTTGACCGCTACGGCTTCGAGGATCGCTTCTACGGCTCGGTAAATACGGTCGTTCCTTGTGCGGCAACACAGCTTTTGTACAAGCTCACCGGCGAGGAAAAATATAAAGAGGTGTGCGACGTTTACGCCGACTGGGGACTCAACCGTGCGGTGCGCGCGTCAAACGGCGGCATTGCCCACGTGTGGAGCGTCGGCGGAGATCCGGACTACGTAAACCAGCTTTGGGCGGACAGTGTGTTTATGGCGGCGGTATTCTTTGCGTCCTACGGCAAGCAAATCGGCGACGAAAAGCTTATCGAGCTCGGCTTCGACCAGGTAAGAATACATCTTGAAAGCTTGTTTGACGAAAAGTCGGGGCTGTTTTATCACGCATATCACAGCAACACGCACGAACAGCTCGGCAGGCACTGGGGCAGGGGCAACGGCTGGGTGGTTGCGTCGCTTGCGCGCCTTATGGAGCTTTTCGGTGCGGATGCCGCAAACGGCTTGCTGAAGAAATATTTCGTTCGCGCAATGGAAAGCGCATATTCCTTAAAGGCTGAAAACGGGCTTTTACATACGGTTATAACCTGTGAAGCTTCTTATACGGAGGCTACGGGATCTATGCTGTTCGGCTATGCCGCAAGCATAGGCTGTGAGCTTGGCATTTTGGACAATAAATATAAGGTATGGTGCGACGATATACTTTCCGCGCTTGAGTTTGACGAGGACGGTACCGTAAAATACTGCTCTACCGGAACGGGACCCGAAAGCCTCGAAACATACCTTAACACTCCGTTTAAAAAATCCTGCTACGCAAACGGCATTGCGCTGATGTTCT
>CAZIQC010000156.1:0-3930 GCA_964541335.1 uncultured Oscillospiraceae bacterium | reverse complement strand
TACCGCACATAAGTCCGTAACGATTGTCGAGAAGCTCCGTTACACTCTCTTTTATAACGGAATTTCGGAAAAATGCCGTTATAAATTTACCGCTTCCGTCGGGTTCGTCGCCGCCGGAAAATCCGCCCGGAATAAACACAATTTGCGAATTTGCGATTTTCCTTGCCAGGCTTTCGGCACTTTGCGCAACGGACGACGGCGTAAGATTGTTTACGACAAAGATTTCCGTCTCAAGTCCCGCCGATTGCGCCGCACGTGCGCTGTCATATTCGCAGTTTGTTCCCGGAAATACGGGAATAATCACCTTCGGCTTTGCGTTTAAGATGTGCGGCGCGGCTTGCTCTGCGCGATTTTCGTATGTAAAGTTCTTTTCCGTAACACCGTTTTGCGTTATATTGCAGTTGTATACGGGTTCGAGCTTATCTTCATAAGTTTTAAGCAAGCTTTCGAGAGCTACACTTTCGCTGTTTAAAACGATGCTTCTTTCCTCCCGCACAACACCGAGCGGCTCTCCGAGTTCGATTTCTCCCGCAAATTCCGCGATAAAGCTTCCGTACAGGTTTTCGAATATTTCTTCGGGCGTTATATTTTCGGCAAATTCGAAGCCGAGCATATTCCCGAAGCACATTTTCATTATTGCTTCCGCTGCGCCGCCGATACCGGGAGTATAGCACGAAACAACCTTTTTTTCACGAACGAGGCGTGCAAGCTCTTGCGCATTTTTAAGAAACGAGCGAGCATCCGCCAGACCGTTTTCGTCATAACGAGGTTTGATGAGAGCAACCCTTGCACCGGGCTTTTTAAACTCGGGCGAAATTATGTTTTGAACCTTATCAACCGTCACGGCAAAGGAGACAAGCGTCGGCGGAACGTCAAGCTTTTCGAATGTTCCGCTCATTGAGTCCTTGCCGCCTATTGCCCCCATCTTAAGCTCCGTTTGCGCCTTAAATGCGCCGAGCAAGGCTGCCAGCGGCTTTCCCCAGCGTTTCGGGTCTGTGCCGGGCTTTTCGAAATATTCCTGGAAAGTAAGGTATACATCGTCAAGAGAATCACCCGTTGCCGCAAGCTTGCCGACAGATTCCACGACCGCGGTGTATGCTCCGCAGAACGGGCTTTTTTCCGTTAAATACGGATTGTAGCCGTAAGCCATAAGCGAGCAATCGTCCGTATTTTTGTCTACGGTTGAAATTTTATGTACCATACTTTGTATGGGCGTAAGCTGATATTTTCCGCCGAACGGCATAAGCACCGTACCCGCACCGATTGTGGAGTCAAATCTTTCGGAAAGACCGCGTTTTGAACATACGTTGATATCGGCGGCAAGTGCTTCCATTTTTTCGGCAAATGTGCCGGTTACGGTCTTTTCCTCTTTCCCAGCGGCATCAACACATACGGATATATGCTTTTGCGCACCGTTGGAATTTAAAAACTCACGGCTGATGTTTACAACGCAATCTCCGTTATGACGCATAATAAGCCGTGCGCTGTCGGTTACATCGGCTACCTTTACCGCTTGCAAATTTTCTTCATAGGCAAGGTGCAAAAATGCGTCAACGTCTTTTGCTTCCACAACAACAGCCATTCTTTCCTGTGATTCGCTTATGGCAAGCTCGGTTGCGTCCAGTCCCTCGTATTTTTTCGGAAGAGCGTTTAAATCTATATCAAGACCGTCGGCAAGCTCGCCTATGGCAACCGATACTCCGCCCGCACCGAAATCGTTGCAACGCTTTATCATACGACTTGCTTTTTCGTTTCTGAAAAGACGTTGAAGCTTCCGTTCCTCGGGGGCGTTTCCTTTTTGCACCTGTGCGCCGCATTCGTAGATGGAGCTTTCGTCGTGAGATTTTGACGAACCGGTTGCTCCGCCGCAGCCGTCGCGACCGGTTGCTCCGCCGATGAGAATTACCGCGTCACCCGCGTCAGGTCTTTCGCGACGAACGTTTTTTTGCGGTGCGGCGGCAATAACGGCACCTATTTCCATATGCTTTGCCGCATAGCCAGGGTGATAAATTTCGTCGACAATGCCTGTTGCCAAGCCTATTTGGTTGCCGTAAGACGAATAGCCCGCGGCGGCACCCGTTACGATTTTTCTTTGCGGGAGCTTTCCTTTAATCGTTTCTTCTACGGGAGTAAGCGGATTTGCCGCACCGGTAACGCGCATTGCGCCGTAAACATACGATCTGCCGGAAAGCGGGTCGCGTATTGCGCCGCCTATGCAGGTTGCCGCACCGCCGAACGGTTCGATTTCGGTAGGATGGTTATGCGTTTCGTTTTTAAACAAGAGAAGCCACGGCTCTTTTTTTCCGTCGCACTCCACATTTATTTTTACGGTACAGGCGTTTATTTCCTCGGATTCGTCGAGCTTGTCCAAATATCCGTGCTTTTTTAAATATTTTACCGCAAGCGTCGCTATGTCCATAAGACATACGGGCTTTGTACGTCCGAGTTCTTTGCGAACGGAGAGATATTTTTCGTATTCTTTTTCGATAAAATCGTCTTCAAACGTAACGCTGTCGATTTCCGTCAGGAAAGTGGTATGTCTGCAATGATCCGACCAATACGTATCTATAACACGTATTTCGGTAATCGTCGGATTTCTGTTTTCGGTTTTAAAATATTCTTGACAAAGCATAAGATCGTCAATATCCATTGCAAGAGAATATTCGTCGATAAAAGCTTTTAAGTCTTCCTTTGAAAGCTTACCAAAGCCGTTCAAAACGGCGGGAGGATTAACCTTTTCCGTTTTGTTTGCTATATCCGTGGGATTTTCCGTGGTTGCCTCGCGTGCTTCGACGGGGTTTATAACATATCCCTTTATTTTTTCAATATCGCTTTTTGTAAGTCGACCGTACATCAGATACAGCTTTGCCGTTCTGATTACGGGGCGTTCCCCACAGGAAATCATTTGTATGCACTGTGCGGCGGAATCGGCACGCTGATCGAACTGTCCGGGCAAATATTCCACAGCAAAAACGTTTTCGGTATCAAAGGACAAGACATTGTATACATTGTCCGTTTGCGGCTCGGAAAAAACGGTTTTCTTTGCGTATTCGAAAAGCTCTGCCGAGATATTGTCGGCGCTGTAGCGATTTATTATTCTTATATCCTTTAAAGCTTTTATTCCCAAAAATGTATTTATATCGGACAAAAGACCGTGTTCCTCGTTTCTGAATGCCTGTTTTCTTTCGGTAAAAACAGTATAAACCATCATACACTCTCCTTTTTTTCAAGCGCACGCTTGCCTATATCGTTGCGGAAATATAAATTTTCGAATTTTATGTGATTGACCTTTTCGTAGGCAAGCTCTACCGCTTCTTTTAGGCTTTGTGCGGTGGCGGTAACGCCCAACACTCTTCCGCCGTTTGTCACCGGCTTGCCGTTTTTTAATGCCACGCCCGCCGCATAAACGCTTTCTTCAACGTCGGGCGATATTGTTATTTCATAACCTTTTTCATAATGCTCCGGATAGCCGTTCGATGCCAATATCACACAGCAGGCGCACTTATCCTCAAATTCGACCTTTTGCTTATCAAGAGTTTGGTTTGTGACAGCCATCATAACATCAAGCAGATTGCTTTTCAGAAGCGGCAGTACCACCTGAGTTTCGGGATCGCCGAAGCGACAGTTGTATTCGATAACCTTGGGACCGTGTTCGGTGAGCATAAGTCCGAAATACAAGCACCCGCGAAATTCGCGGTTTTCGCTGTTCATAGCATTTATTGTCGGCATAAAAATTTTTTCGATACATTCGCGTTCAACATCTTTTGTATAAAACGGATTCGGTGCTATTGTTCCCATACCGCCCGTGTTTAAGCCCGTATCGTTATCGCCGATTCGTTTGTGGTCCATAGATGACACCATCGGCACAACGCACTTTCCGTCGGTAAATGCCAGAACCGAAATTTCGGGACCCGTCAAAAATTCTTCTAT
>CAZIQC010000155.1:0-3942 GCA_964541335.1 uncultured Oscillospiraceae bacterium | reverse complement strand
TACCCATTTTTCCTGTTTGGGAAAGCCCAGGCACACCATCAAAAAATCGGCATCCGATTGTTTTATATCGGCTACCACGGGCGCATCGTCGGTAAAATATCCGTCGTGCATACCGGCAATTTTAATCCCCGCGTATTTTTCGGTTATATTTTCCGCCGCCTTTTGTGCCACGCCGGGCTTTGCGCCCAAAAGATATACCGAGCCGCCGCGCTTTGCCAAAAGCGCCAAAATCTCGCACGACAAATCGAAGCCCGCCACACGCTCTTTAAGAGGCTTTCCCAGTATTTTCGCCCCGTGAACAACGCCTATCCCGTCCGGCACAACCAAATCCGACCGATTGAGCACAGCCGCATAGTCCGCATTTTCGGACGCATAGAGCAGTATTTCCGAGTTTGGCGTGGATATAACGCTTGTGTTCGGTGTTTTCAGCATTTCGTCGGCAAGGCGCACAGCTTCTTGCATATTTACATTATTTACATATATTCCGAGAATATTTACCTTATCCACAATTTACACCTCCGAATGAATTTAAATCGAAGCCCGCCCCCGTGGCGGGGAACATCCGCATTAGATTACATTATACCATTTATTTTCGCTATGTGCAACCGATTTATCTCAAGTTTTGTCGGTTGCGGTGCTTTGCCGCGCTTACCTTGAATTTTTATGCTCCATTTCAAGCTTGCTTACCACCCTTTTCACGTGTCCCATAAAAAGCTTTTCCTGTGGGGTAAGCGTATATCCGTTTTTATAAATCAAGGCGTCGCGGTAATTGTTGTTTTCAACCTTGCAGTGCTTTTCGGCAAGCGGCATTGTATTCAGTATTTTTGTGGGCGTGGGTGACGTCCACATATATGTTGTGTGAATGTTGCGCAGCAGCTCAAACTGGCTCTCGCGCTCAAACACGGCAATTTCCTTTTTTTCCTTGCCGCGGTGCTTCATTTCGCGCGCCAGGGCGGGCGGAATTGTGGGAAGAGTAAGGTAGCCGTGCGTTATCTCTATATAATCCTCCAAATCGGCATATTCTATATCCTTTTCGACCGCGAGCGGGTGCTGAACCGACATTATCAAATGATAGTTAAATTCCCAAATAGGCTCTGCGGTCAGGTTGTTTTCTTCGATAAACTGCATAAAATATTTTTCGTATATTGTTTGATAGCGTATAATGGCAATGTTACTGTCGCCGTTTACAACGTTTTCCATCGCGAGAAGAGAATTTGTTTCACGATAGCTTATGTCAAGCTTCTTTGCCGCGGAAATATCCGTCACAAAATCGGTAAATGCCTGTGCCACATAGCAAGCCATCGGCACGGAAACATCAAATCGGTGCATATTTATATCGCGGTGCTTGTACATCTGCTCAACCTCGTCTATTTGGCTGACTATATTTTTTGCATACATCAAAAAATCGACTCCGTCCTTTGTCGGAACCACACCCTTTGACGTTCTGTTAAAAATTTTTATTCCGATATTTTTTTCAAGCTCCTGTATTGCACGGCTCAAATACGGCTGATTAACGTATAGGTTTTCCGCCGCCCTTGAAATCAAGCCGGTTTTTTCAACTTCGAGCGCATATTTCAAATGTTCTACCTTCATTTTCCGCTCTCCTTGCCCTTTATCTCGCGCCAATATCTTTCCGTTTGCATTTCAAACTTGTTTTTGCCGGGGGTGTAATAGCTTCTGTTCTTTATGCCGTCGGGCAGATATTGCTGCTTTACGTAGTTGTTTTCGTAATTATGCGGATATTTATATCCTTGCCCGTGCCCCAAGTGCTCCGCTCCGCTGTAGTGCGTGTCTTTCAAATGCGAGGGAATATCGCCCGCCAAGCCGCCGCGCACGTCCTCCAGTGCCGCGTCCACGGCACATATAACACTGTTCGACTTTGGTGCGGTGGCAAGCAAAATTACCGCCTCCGCCAACGGAATACGCGCCTCCGGAAAGCCGAGCTGCAATGCCGCGTCCACACACGCTTTTGTCACCACAACGGCATTCGGATAGGCAAGCCCCACATCCTCCGCCGCCATAACAAGTATTCTTCTGCAAATGCTTTGCAGATCTCCCGCTTCGACAAGACGTGCCATATAGTGCAGTGCGGCGGAGGGGTCGCTTCCGCGCACGGACTTTTGAAAAGCACTCAGCACATCGTAGTGACTGTCCCCGTCACGGTCGTGCCGAAATGCCTTTTTCATTGTTACCTCCTGCGCGATTTCAAGCGTAATCCTTGTTGTGCCGCTCTCGTCGGGCGTTGCCGCAATGGTTGCCACCTCCAAAGAGTTGAGGGCTTTCCTGACATCGCCCGCGGCAAAAAGCGCAATATGCTCCGCCGCCTCCGCCGATATTTCTACGCGGTAATGCTCGTTCAGCTTCTCCGTTGCCCGCATAAGCGCACTTTCTATATCGTTTTTGTCCACGGACTTAAACTCAAACACGGTGGAGCGCGAAAGTATGGCATTGTAAATATAAAAATACGGATTTTCCGTTGTTGACGCAATAAGTGTTACTGACCCGTTTTCTATGCACTCAAGAAGCGATTGCTGTTGCTTTTTGTTAAAATTTTGTATTTCGTCCAAATACAAAATCACACCGTCCGCCCCGAGGATTGACCGAGCCTCCGAAAGCACCTGCTTTATATCTGCAACGGACGCCGTTGTTGCGTTAAGCTTGTAAAGCGGCTTTTTCGCGTTTTTTGCGGCAATGTTTGCCACCGTAGTTTTGCCCGTGCCCGACGGTCCGTAAAAAATCATATTGGGAATATTTCCCGAGCGCAGTATGTTGTGCAAGACCTTACCCTCCGCCAAAATGTGGCTCTGACCCACAACATCGCAAAGCTCGGTGGGACGTATTCTGTCCGCAAGAGGTTTATTCATATTCATCACCCTTGTTTAATTATATAAATTTTTTCTTTCAATTACAAGCATTTTATGATAAAATATTTCAAAGAGGTGATTGAATTGACAAAAAAAGAGCGGGCACTGAAATTTGCGGATATTTTAAAAGAGCTTTATCCCGACGCCTCGTGCAGTCTTGATTACGAAACTCCGCTCCAGCTTTTAATTGCCACAATGCTTTCGGCACAATGTACGGACGCGCGCGTAAATACGGTTACGCCGACGCTTTTTTCGCGTTATAAAACAGCCGCCGATTTTGCCGCCGCCGACCTTTGCGAACTTGAGGACATTATTCGTCCGACGGGCTTTTTCAGGAGCAAGGCGAAAAACATAAGGTCGTGCGCGCAAAGGCTGTGCTTAAGCTTTGACGGAAGCGTTCCCGATACGATGGACGCCCTTTTGACGCTTGACGGCGTGGGCAGGAAAACGGCAAATCTTATTTTGGGCGATATTTTCGGCAAGGGCGGTATGGTAATAGATACGCACGCCAAGCGTATACTTTACCGTGTCGGGCTTACCGACCAAACCGACCCCTTAAAGATTGAAAAAGCCGTTTCACCGCTTATTCCGCTTTCGGCTCAAAGCGATTTTTGCCACAGGCTGGTTCTTCACGGGCGCGCGGTGTGCCGCGCTCGCCGTCCCGAATGTGAAAATTGCGCGGCAAACGGCATATGCCCGAAAAAAATGCCGGCAAAAAAAGCATAAATAAAAAATTTATGTTGAAAATTCGCTTAAGTTATTTTATAATAATAATATTACACGGTATTGCTTCTTCTGTGATAACAAATCGATTTCCGTTTCAAATATTACTACGGAGGTTCAAGCTATGAAAAAAGACAGGCTTTCCAACCAAACTCACGGTTATGAAAACGCACGCTATGCGGGATATGACGATTATGAGGACGATTTTGAGGTTGCACGCACCTACGGCTCGTCGTGGGATTCCTTTGCGGCACGTGTGCAGGCATTTTCCTATGCCACGGTTGAAATGCTTCGTGCCTCGGTGCGGCATTTGCGCCAGCCCTCCACGCTTATCGTGATATTTTTGCTTATAGGA
>CAZIQC010000154.1:0-3957 GCA_964541335.1 uncultured Oscillospiraceae bacterium | reverse complement strand
TCGCAGACGGTGCGCATATGCGACACATTTGCCGATTACGACGGAAAGTATACGGTACGCTTTTCGCTCAAAGGCGTAAACCCCGGCTACTATGTGGCATCCGTAAGCGGAAACGGGAGCAAGGCGGCGGTGTCGAAAGCGTCGGCAATGGTTTACTTTGAAGAAAAGAGTTATATCGACACCGTAACCCTGCCGCAGATAAACAATGCCGACGCCACCGGTATGGACACGCTCATTCGGCAAAAGGAGCTTCTTTTCGGAATAAGCGTTGACGCAGACTATAACCGAAACAGCACCGAGATATGCTCACTTCTTGTAAATATACGCAACGAGGATTACGGCGGCGCGTTCTCTTCAATGGGCGACGTTTCGAACGCTCTCGCCGCGGTGGCGACAATTCGCGAAATGAAAGCGGCGGACAGCGCCGCCGCACTCGGAAATATTTTAAAGGAAAATGCCGCCGTATTTTCGCTTAATCTTAACGACACTGACCATAAAGGACACGAAGGCGAAACCTACGCCGTGATGAAAGCAATTATCGCGGACAGTGCACCCACGTCGGTTAAATCGGTGAAGAAGGCGTTTGCGCAAAGCATTGCCTTAAGCACGATTAACCGCACGAAGTCGAGCAAAATGACCGATTGCATAAAAAAATACGCGGCAACGGTTGACCTTTCGTATACCGACTATGCGGCGGCTTGCACCGAATATACCGAAACCGAGGTAAACAAGGCATTCGTCGAAAAAAACTTTACCCTTGTAAAGGAAGTAAAGGACGCGTTCGACGCGCGCATTGAAGCTTTAAAGGAAGAGAACAACACGCCCGTCGAAGGACCTGACGTTGTTGTCGGCGGCGGTGGAGGTGGCGGCGGTAAAACAAACCGCTACACCATCGACACTCCCGCGCCGAAAACGGACGAGAGCGGAAATTCCTCTCTCTCTGCGCCGAAATTCAGCGACGTCTCGGCCGAGCACTGGAGCTTTACCCCAGTGCAGACCTTGGCGGAAATGGGCGTAATATCGGGCACGGGCAACGGCACTTTTTCCCCGAATGACAACGTTACGCGTGAACAGCTTGTGAAAATGCTCGCGGCGGCGTTTGATATTACGGGCAATACCGAACAAGCCTTTTCGGACATATCGCCCGACAGGTGGTCGGCCGCATTTGTTGCCGCGGCTGTAAACAGCGGCATTGTAACGGGCTTTGAGGACGGCACCTTTCGCCCCGAAGAACCAATAACCCGCCAAGACGCGGCGGTTATGCTTTGGCGTGTGTGTAAAATAAAGAAAATAGCCCTTGACGCGGGCGGCAGTGTAAGTGACGCCGAAGCCGTGGCAATCTATGCCGAGGAAAGCGTAAGCAGCCTGTGTGCAAGCGGCATTATAACAGGGTTTGAAGACGGCACCTTTCGCCCGAACGACACGCTTACGCGCGCGCAGGCGGCAAAAATAATATACTCGGTGATAATTCGCTGAAAAACGGGGGGAGGAGGCAATTATGATTAAAAAAATAACGGCTCTTGCATTGAGTGTGCTTATGTTGCTGCAGGGCGGCGCGGCTTTTGCCGAAAATGCGGCGGGGAGCACCGATGAAAATTTTTTGCAAAACATAGAGCTTTTAACTGCACTGGACATATCGCCCGTTAAGGCGGACAACCCGCAAAATATCGTTACGCGGGCACAAATGGCGGAAGCGACGGTTAAGCTTTTTGCATGGGATGATGTGCTTTACGACGACGGCGCACCGTTGCCCTTTGTTGATGTAAAGAGCGACAACAAGTATCTCAATTCAATTAAAATTATGATAAGCTTCGGCCTTATGAACGGAGAAACCGCGGTGGAATTTGCCCCGGATAAAGAGGTAACGTATATTCAGGCGGTTAAAGTGCTTGTGGGCGCACTCGGGTACGGACCGTTTGCCGAAAGAAAGGGCGGCTACCCCACGGGCTATGCGGCACTGGGGCAAACGCTTAAGCTTATGATAAAGGGTGCGGCATATGACGACCCTCTTACCGAGCAAATGTTGGCGGAGCTGTTTGTGCGTGCCATCGAGGCGGACGCTCTCGAGCAGGAAACCGTGTCGAGCAATGCGGATAAGGGCGTAACCTATAAAAAGGAAGAGGATCGCACGCTTTTAAATATCTACCATAATACTTATAAGGACGAGGGCATTGTCACCGACAGCGGCATAAGCGCCCTCGGCGGGAAAAGCGATGTGGGCGTTGATTGCGTAAAAATAGGAAACGCGTCTTTCATAAACGGATATGCCCCGTTGAGAGATTATCTCGGGCAAAGGGTTGAGTTTTACCATAAGAAAAGCGGCGGCACGGACACGGTGCTTTACGCAGTGCCCAAGGCAAGCAACGAGGTGCTCGTTATCCCCGCGCCCGACCTTTTAACGGACAGCGCCTCTTGGTCAAAAACGCAGATAGTTTATTCCGAGGGGAAAAAGAACGCAACCGCCGCAATAGACCCCTATGCCGACTTTATATACAACGGTGCGGCGTACACGGATTTTAGGTCGAGCGATTACAAGATAAGAAGCGGCTTTCTTACCCTTATCGACAACAATTCCGACGGACGCTACGACGTGGTGTCGGCGGAAGAATACGAGGATGTGGTTTTGTCGAAAATAAGTGTGGACAGAACCACCGTGATAGGACAATATTCGGACGCGATAAATTACGCGGACTACAGCGCGTATCGCTTTACGGATACTTCGGGCGGGGATATTGACCCCAAAACCGCGGAAGAGGGAAGTATACTCTCCGTTTTCAAAAGCAAAAATCGGGAATATGTGCGCGGCGTGCTTTCAACGAAAACCGAGGAGCTTGTTGCGGAAGCCTTTGAGGAGAAAAACGGCAGACAGATATATACCTTTTCGGGAGTTGACTATGCACTTTCGACCACGCTTGCCGATATGATAAAAAGCGGCAGAAATCTTATAAAAAAGCCCGTGTTGGGGTCGCGCTATACGCTGTATTTCAACTATAACGGCGAAATCGCAATGTATAAGGAGCACGAGGCGGAGTATGAATATGCATATGCCCTGGGTGCGGGGTACGGCAAAGGCTTGCAAGCACACAAGGGAATGTTAAAGCTCTATCTTACAAGCAACGACTGCGTAGCCGTAACAGCCGCCGACAAGGTGAAAATAAACGGCACGGAGAAATCCTCCGCTGATGTGGTAACAGCACCCGAGCTGCACAAAAACGGCGAATTTTTGCCCCAGCTTGTAAAAATAAAGCGCAACGCGCAGGGACTTATCAAGGAAATGGAAACCGCAACCGACAAAACAGCCGAGGCGGCGGGCTTTGCCCCGAATTGCTTTGCGCTTAATTCCGCCTCGACGCAGGATTTGTACACCGGGGCAAAGATGCCGCTTATCAACTACAAATACGGCTATAATGCGGCAACAAAGATATTTTTGATAGATGCCGCGGCGGACACCTCATCGAACGAGGTTACTGCATACGATGAAGCGGATATAACCGTTGTTTCTGGCAATGAATTGCCCTCGCACTATACTCGTCGCCCCACCGTTAAGGTTTACGACACGGACGAGGCACTTGTTGCGAGCGCACTTGTGATGTCGCGCCCGAATTACGGAAGCATTGCCTTAGCCTGGGTGGAGAGCGCGAAAAGTATTGTCGACGAATACGGCGAAGAGCGCCAACAGCTTAATGTTTATTGGAAAAACAACCTTTGGACCTTCCGCGAAAGCTCCGACGGTGTGCTGAAAAGCGCTATCGACTATTTTCACGAAAATTACAACAAGGAGTACGCCGCACTCGACGACGGCGGCAAAGCCGCCCTCCTTGCAAGCGACCGTTATGTGCGCCCCGGAGATGTGCTGATAATAACCTTTGACAAAAACAACGAGATCTCCTATGCGGAGCTTATCGCCTCGCCCTTGCGCGAATATCAAAAAAGCGGCTACGGGCAGGTTGACCTTTC
>CAZIQC010000153.1:0-3966 GCA_964541335.1 uncultured Oscillospiraceae bacterium | reverse complement strand
TGAACCTTTTATCAAAATTGCAGTTATGTGCCAAAGAAATGCACTTGTAATTTGCAAGTGCATTTTTTCATATCAACAAAGTTGATATTTCATTGAAATTAAATAATGGCATCTGTATTGTAGCCGAAAAAAATCCTGTCGTATGGCGGGATTTCTTTTTTATTATTCATCGGCACAGCAACGTGACGCAAAGGCAACGTATATCCGTTGATTGCTTGTCCGCCGGATGTTACGTTGCCTTTTTAATTGCCTTAAGAAGTCGTCAAAACAATTATCTTTTAATTTTAAGCGTGGAGGTTTTTTCAAATTCCTTGTCCGTAAGCTCATAGAAGCGTATCTTTTTAAAATCGGGAAGATGTGCGTTGAGTTTTTCGATAAACGGCTCGGCGGCAAGGGTGGCGGCGGTGTGCGTGTATGCGTTTTTGTAAACGATGGTGGCGCAAATGAAGCCGTCCTTTTCTTTTACGATACATTCCTTTACAAAAACCGCCCGATTGATAAGCTCCTCTATTTCTTCCGGGAAAACGTTTTTCCCGTTCGGCAAAACGATAACGTTTTTCTTTCTGCCCGTTATGAAAAGATAGCCGTCCTTGTCGATATAGCCCATATCTCCCGTAAGGAAATATCCGTCGCGGAAAACTGCGGCATTTGCGGCGTCGTTTTTCATATAGCCGAGCATAACGTTTTCCCCGCGTGCGGCAATTTCGCCGACACCGTCGGAATTCGGGTCGATAATTTTTATATCCACGCCGTACAGCGGCTTGCCCACAGAACCCTTGCGCATATATTTATCGCTTTCGGCGGTTAATGTGGGGGAGGTTTCCGTTAAGCCGTAGCCGTTTACCGTAAGTATGCCCGCGTCGTTAAACCATTTCAGCGTATCGGGCGTGGCGGGAGCCGCGCCTACAATGATAAAGCGTAACCTACCGCCGAGATTATCTATCAGCTTTTTTGCGACAATGCGCCGTATATCAATTCCCGTTTTATTTAAAAACGCGGATATTTTTATTGCACGGTTAAATTTGTTTAAAAGTCCGAGGTTTTGCATTTTTACGGTTGCGGCGTGCTTTATTTCATCAATAATGCGCGGCACAACAACAAGCACACTCACACCGTATTCGTTAAGACAGCGCGCAATGCGCAAGCCGTCGCAAAATACGGTGCACATTCCCAAGGAAAGGAAAAGCACGGTTTGCGTCATTCCGAATGCGTGATGAAACGGCAAAAGCGCCGCACTTACGTCATCGGGGTAAAATTTTTCGTGCAAGCTTAACGAATACAAATTTTCAAGAATGTTTTTTTGAGAAAGCATTACGATTTTTGCCTTTGATGTTGTGCCGGACGTGAAAAGGAGAATACTTGCTTTGTTGGGATTGACGGCGGGAAGCTCTTCCGTACATTCGCAAGAAAGCATTTCGAGATATTTTTCACTGTCAAAGCCGAAAGCGGCAATGCCTCTTTCCTCAAAAAACGGCACAAATTCACCACCGCAGAAAACCGCGCCTATTTCGGAAAGCTCCGTTTGACGTGCAAGCTCCGTTTCTGTAAGAGCCTTGTCAAACGGTGCTACCGTGCCGCTCGCGTACAGCACGGCAAAATACGACAATGCCCATTCGTATCGGTTTTTACCGATAATCGCAATGGGCTTTTTATGTAAATTGTGCCGCACTATGGCGGAAGCAAGCACTTTAACCTCCGCTGTAAAGTCGTTATAGGTTTTATCCTCATATTTAGGCTTATCCGCGGATTTATGCTTTATGCGAAAAGCGGTGCGCGCGCCGAAGCGTGCGGCAAGGCTGTCGGTCAATTCTCTGAAATTTGAATATTTTTGCGTCATTGTCGACATTCCTTTCATAATATAGTATCTAATACCATATTACCACGTTTTAAATGCTAAGTCAACAATTATATTTAAAACGCATGTAATTTTAAAAACCGATATTTATGGTATTACATATTGACAAAACGCAAAAAAATGTATATAATCAACTTAAAGAGGGTGATTTTTTGCATATAGATAAAGTGTTGCTCAAGCAAGCAATGGATGAGCTGGAAAAAATCTCGGTATGTCGCGAACTGCCGACGTACGCACAGCTTCCGGATTTGGAGCTGTATATGGATCAGGTTATATCGATTGTCGACAAGTATTTGCCGCAGGACATAACCGTAAATGCCAAGGAAAAAATACTTACCCCCACTATGGTCAACAATTACGTAAAGCTGTCGATAATACCTCCGCCGAAGAAAAAGCGGTATACGCGTATTCATTTGGCATATTTGATTATCGTGTGCACGCTTAAGCAAACGCTTGCAATGGCAACCATTCAGCGCATTATTCCGACGGAAGCAGCCGAGAATGATGTGGAGGAAATATACAACTCGTTTGTGAACAATCAAAGGAAAGCATTTTCTTACGTAACGGAGAATATCCGCACGGTGGCCGATCCCATCATAGAAAATGAGGGCGACAACCAAGCAAGGCTCAACGATTTGCTGCTGCAAATAGCTTCCGCCGCAAATGTGTTTAAAATACTGACGGATAAAATTACCGTATCGGCAAAAGAACAAACAGCACAAGCGGAGCTGTGAAAGCACAGCCCCACCCACAAATAAAGCCAAGCTAACGGTTTAACAAAAAAATCGCATAATTCAGGTATGCCGCAAACGTAACCCACAAAAGGTACGGAATTTGAAGCACGGCGGCAAACTCGGAGAGGCGGCGGTATCTTAAAATCGTGAAAAGAATGTTGAACCACAAAATCACAATCCACGCAAACGCAAGTGCAAATGCGCGAAAGTTGAAAAATATTACGCTCCATAAAAAGTTAAAAACAAGACTTGCCGTGTACAAAAGCAAGCCCTCGGCGGAAAGGTCGTAGTTGACTGTTCTTTTTTTATAAATAACCGCACTGCTTATTCCCATTAAAATAAAAAGCACCGTCCATACAACCGGAAACACCCACGACGGTGGAGTGAGCGGCGGCATACGCAGTGTGGAGTATATATCTCGGCTGTTGTGCGTTACCGTTGAAGACAGCCCGCCCACACCCAGAGCAATAAGTATGCCGTAAATGTAAGGTTTATATTTTTTCAGCATTGCAAAGCCTCCTTTTTTTCATTGTATGTAAAAAGGAGGGGAATTATCCTAAATTGATTTCAAGCAAAGCTTGAAATCCGCGATATAAATTTCTGACGGAATTTGCGATATACTCGCTAAAAATTGAGCATTTGAATGAATTGCCTACGGCATGAATTGATCCTTGCGGATTATGAAATGCACTGTGGTGCATATAAGGCGATTAAAATAATGTTGCACGGGCAACAAATTATTAAAAACAGTACAAAATGTCTTTCGGTCAAAAATAAAAATTTAAAAAGGGGTAGAAGAAATGTACTATATAGGCATTGATTTGGGAACAAGCTCGGTTAAAATGATTTTATGCGATAAAGACGGGAATGTTAAAAGAATCGTTTCGAAGGAATATCCGATATTTTTCCCAAAAGATGGATATTCCGAACAAAATCCATCGGATTGGTATGAAAAAACACTTGAAAGCTTAAAAGAGCTTATTTCGGGTGAGGAAGAAAAAATTGCCGGAATAGGCATAGCCGGGCAAATGCACGGACTTGTTGCGCTTGATGAAAATGCCACTGTTATACGTCCGGCAATTTTGTGGAACGATTCGCGCGCGTCCTATTATGCCGATTATCTGAATAATGTTATCGGGAAAGAAAAGCTCATCGAGTATACCGCAAACATCGCTTTTGCGGGCTTTACCGCACCGAAAATTCTGTGGTTGAAAGAAAACGAGCCGGAAAATTTCTCGAGAATAAATAAAATTATGCTTCCGAAAGATTATTTGGTATATAAGCTTTCGGGCGCATTTTCAACAGATGTTTCGGACGCGTCCGGTATGCTTTTGATGAATGTGAAGCAATAACCAATGTTGTTATACCCGATACAGT
>CAZIQC010000152.1:0-3970 GCA_964541335.1 uncultured Oscillospiraceae bacterium | reverse complement strand
GCGAAAATATCGGTGGGTTTGCTGGGCTGAAAGCCGCGGCGAAGCATTATAATCCCGGCAAAGCATGGATAAAGCTCGGTTGAGCCGGACGACGGATTGTGATTAAAGCCCGTTACGTTAAAATCGCGGTCAATATCGAGAATACCGCCGTCTGCGGCGGAAATTCCTTTTTTTACGGCAAGCAGGGCATCGAAGGTGCGTGTGCAAAAGGTTTCGTGCATTTTTGTAAGGTCTATGTCGGTAACAATTCCGTCGCTTATTATTAAAATGTTGTCGGTCGAGAAAAAGGCGGAAAAGGTCTTTTCGTCGAGAAAAACCGTGTCGGCGGCGGTGCTTTTTAAATGGTTTTTTAAGCTCGCGTCAAGATAAGGCGAAAAAATGCCGACGTCGGTTATATTGTGCCTTTTTAAAAGATACAAGGTGTAATCGATAACGGGCTTTCCCAAAACGGGCAGCATTGACCGAGGTACACTGCACGTTATCGGGCGCAAGCGACTTCCCTCGTTGCTCAGCAGTATCAGAGCTTTCATAAAATTTAACCCCTTTACAAAATAGTTTCATAGTTTACGTTAAACTTATCCTTTATGTTGCGGTATATACACTTAAGCTCAAGGATTTCTTCCCGCGCTTTTTCTCGGTCGTTGTTTTGTGCCGAAAGAGAAAGCAGGGCGTTATGCCGCACAAGCTCATCCGTATCGGTATGCAAAGCAATGACGGACAGCACCCGCCGATAGCTTTCGTATGCGGAAAGATATTCGCCGAGGTATTCCGGCGCGGCGGGGAAATCGATCGCGGCGGAAAGTGCGTCAAGGCGGCTTGTGCACTCAAAATACATTTTTTCAAGCAGGGTGTTTTCAAAATGCCACCCCACGCACACAACGCACAGTATTAAAATTACGGCAATTATGCTTCGACGCATTTTTTACTCCTTTACCTGTAAATACACATCTCCGTCGGAAAAGCTCATAAGCATTACCTTTTCTATGCGAGAAATATTATGCTCGGAAAGAACGTGTTCTATCCAAGAGCTGTCAAGCCCTGCATCACGCATATTTTTGCGGCGGATTTTTCCGTCGGCAATAAGTATATAGGGGGCGTGCGTTTGCTTCGGAAAAAGAGAAAGGTCGCCGCAACTTACGGGGCGCTCGCTTTCTTTCGGAATGACGGAGAGCTGCCCGTTCGTTTCGATAACGGCACTGTCGACCGATTCGACTGACGGATACCCCGCAAGACGAAGCTGTTCGACGATGTCGTCAATGCAAATTCTCAGCTCGGCCATTTTTTCGGGAAGAAGCTTACCGTCGCGAATGATTTGCGTGGGTCGCCCCGTGATGATTTTACGAAGCAGCTCGCTTTTTAAAACCGCCACGGAAAAAACAAGCTCGATAAGAACCAACGAAAAAATGGGCACAATTCCGTCGATAAGAGGTATTGAAACCGATTGCATCGGCACGCACGCAAGGTCGGAAATCATTATTGCGACAACAAGCTCCGACGGCTGAAGCTCGCCGAGCTGTCGCTTGCCCATAATTCTCAGTGCAATGACAACACAAAAATACAGTATAAGCGTGCGAATAAAAGATACACCCACAATAACACCCCTTTTCAGTATGTGCGATATTTTTTTTTTGATACACAAAAAACAGGCGGGCTGATAAAAAAGCCCGACTGTTTCGGTATTTGGATTTTTAAAATCCGACTTGAATAATCAGCTTACGTCGGTCAGGTCGATGTATTTGTGCCCGTTAGCGGCGATGTGCTCCTTTCTGCCTTGCAGGTTATCGCCCAAAAGCAGGTCGAAAACTTCGCTCGTTCGCTGTGCATCATCGGGCATAACCTTTATAAGCCGCCGTGTTTCGGGGTTCATCGTGGTTTGCCACATCATATCGGGCTGGTTTTCGCCCAAACCCTTACTGCGCTGTATGGAAACGCCCTTTTCGGGAAGTCGGGCAAGAATTTCCGCCTTTTCCTTTTCGTTATAGGCAAAGTGCGAGGTATCTTTGTATATAATTTCAAACAGGGGTGATTCCGCGATAAACACCTTGCCCTCGTTTATGAGTGTGGGTACAAGGCGGTAAAGCATTGTTAAAATAAGCGTTCGTATCTGGTAGCCGTCAACATCGGCATCGGTGCAAATGATTATCTTGTCCCAACGAAGATTGCCGAGGTCGAACGAGCTTACATCCTTGTTGTGCTTGGTTTTTATTTCAACGCCGCACCCCATAACCTTAATAAGATTGGTTATAATCTCGCTTTTGAATATTTTTTCGAAATCCGCCTTAAGGCAGTTGAGTATCTTGCCGCGAACGGGCATTATTGCCTGAAACTCGGCATCGCGACCAAGCTTGCAAGCACCGAGCGCACTGTCGCCCTCGACAATGTAAAGCTCGCGTCGGGAAACATCCTTCGTGCGGCAATCGACGAATTTTTCAATACGATTTGTAACATCTATCGTGCCCATCAGCTTTTTTTTCAGATTGGTGCGCGTTTTTTCGGCGGTTTCCCGACTGCGCTTGTTTAAAAGCACCTGGTTGGCTGTTTTTTCGGCTTCGGGACGATTTTCGATGAAAAATATCTCAATATTTTTTCGCAAAAATTCCGTCATTGCTTCCTGAATGAATTTGTTGGTAATGCTCTTTTTTGTTTGGTTTTCGTAGCTTACCACCGTGGAAAAGCAGTTTGTCACGAGAATTAAGCTGTCGGCAACATCGTTAAAGGTTATCTTGGATTCGTTTTTTGTATATTTGTTATTTTGCTTAATATATGCGTCAATTGCGCTGACAAATGCGCTTCGTGCCGCTTTGTCCGGTGCGCCGCCGTATTCGAGAAAGCTTGAATTGTGATAGTATTCAATCCTTTGCACATCGTTTGAAAAAGCAAATGCCGCACTCATTTTTACCTTGTAGTCTTTCATATCGTCACGGTCGCGTCCGACGGCCTCGCCCTCGTAAAAAGCCGTTGAAGAAATCCGTCGCTCGTTATCGGGGCATATTTCGTTTATATAGTCGACGATACCGTTTTCGTATCAATATTCTTCCTTGACGGTGTCGGCGTCGGTCGAGTGATAGGTAAGCTTAAAGGTAAGCCCGGCATTTACAACGGCCTGCCGCTTGAGTGCCTCGCGAAGATAATCTGCGGGAATGTTTATATCGGTAAAAACGTCCAGGTCGGGTCGCCACTTAATGACGGTGCCCGTTGAGCGGTAGCGTTTTTCTTCTTTAAAAAGTCCACCGACGTTTTCACCCTTTTCAAAATAAAGCTTGTGCTCGTACCCGTCGCGGCAAACGGTTACATCCATATATTCCGCGCTGTATTGCGTGGCGCACAGTCCCAAGCCGTTCAGCCCGAGCGAGTACAGGTAGCTTTCGCCCTCGCCCTTGTCGTATTTGCCGCCGGCGTAAAGCTCGCAAAAAACAAGCTCCCAGTTGTATTTTTCCTCCTTGGGATTCCAGTCGAGCGGAATGCCGCGCCCGAAGTCGCGAACCTCTATCGACATATCCGCATAGCGGGTGATTTCTATAACCTTGCCGAACCCCTCTTTCGCTTCGTCAATGGAATTTGACACAATTTCAAAGACGCTGTGCTCGCAGCCCTCAAGCCCGTCCGACCCGAAAATTACGCCGGGCCGCTTGCGAACACGGTCCGCCCCCTTTAGGGCGGTTATACTGTCGTTTCCGTATTTTTTTGCCATAAAGCACCTCCGTTTAATGCTCTGCGCTTTGCAAAATTGCCGCGCGTACGGTGTTTCTCATAAGCATTGCTATTGTCATCGGTCCGACACCGCCGGGAACGGGCGTAATGGCGGATGCAACATCCTTTGCGGCGGCAAAGTCAACATCGCCGCAAAGCTTGCCGTTTTCGTCACGATTCATTCCCACATCGATAACAACCGCCCCTCGCTTTATCATATCCGCGGTTATAAAATTCGGCTTGCCGACGGCCGCAACCAAAATGTCCGCGCGCAGACATT
>CAZIQC010000151.1:0-3984 GCA_964541335.1 uncultured Oscillospiraceae bacterium | reverse complement strand
TTATATAGCCGTAGGGATAGCCGCCCTTTTTTTCGGCATATTCCTTGTATCCCGCAACCGATGCCATCACCTTCAGCGCTTCGTTAAAGGTAACAGCCTCGAACGGATAAAAGCTTCCGTCAAAATAGCCGTTGAATATTCCCATATCATACGCTTGCTGAATATAGCCCGACTTTTCATCGCTTTTCGCAACATCGGCAAATACCGTATCGCAAGCTTTTATTTTTTCCGTATGACCGAGCATTTTTACCGCTATTTCCGCCAAATCGCGCCGTGCGATAACGGTTTCGGGCGAAAAATCGTCCACCGTGAGAAGCCCTAACTCCTCAATCACGCTTATAGCCTCTGTGTATGCGTCGGGAGCGCTTTCCTTTGCAATGGCGGTATCCGCTCTTCCGAAAGCAAGCTGTGAAGCCGCCAACGTCAATGCCAAAACAAACGCCGCTGTTCTCTTTTTCACTCTGCATTCGCCTCGCTTTCGATAACAGTCCCCTCCGTCATTGCCGCGATGTTGTCATCTGTGTCGATCAGAATTGTACGAACTTCGTATTCCTTACAATGTTCGATAAAGTCCCCCGTAAGAGAGCTGAAGCTTACCGTAGATTTGGTGGTTTTGTTTACGTTTACGCTTTTATTAAGCACCATACGTCCGTTTTTTGCAAATATTCCCACAAAAGCGCGTACCTTTCCGCTCGCCGTTGCACTCTTTTCCACATTTACTTCAACGGTAAGCTTCGTGTCGCCGGATGTAAGCTCTCCGAGCGAGGAAATTTCATCCTTGGCAGTATTTTTAAGTACAACCCCCGTTATCTTCCAATGCGAAAGATCGATAGAGGCTTCCTTTTCGGCGATGTTCCCGAGCGCGTCCGACGCAACCGCCTTTAATGTGTACTTTTTCAGCGGTGTTACGTCCGTTGCGGTATAGGTCAAGTCGTCGCCCACGGTAACGGGTGCGTCGTTTAAGTAATATTTTACGTCGGCAATGCCGATGTTGTCCGTCGCGGATGGGAATACTGCCTCAAAGGAGGATGCGCTCTTCTCCGTAATACTTATATCGCCCGAAAATTTCGGAGCCTCGGTATCGGCATACTTTTCAATGTCTGCGTATGCCACGTTTTCGTCAAGCTCAAAGGAGAGGTCGTCGGTAATCATTACCGCCGAGCAAAAGAATGACGGAAAGCCCGTTGTCAGCGTAATTGTATGAAGCCCCGCCTCCAGGTAAAAAGCCTTTTTACTGCGCGACCACGTAAAAGCATTTTCCACACTGCCGCCGAACTTGTTTTCGTCGGCGTCGCCGTCTATATCAACATAGCCGTATCGTGTGCCGGGGTTCGGGTCTACCGTAAGTGCCCAAACAACGTAGCTTCCCGCTTCGCTTATGTAAAAGTTTGCCTTTGCTCCCTCGCTGAAGGTATTATCCCACAAATATCCTCCCGGGATCGCATTTTGATATTTGTCTTGGTCTGTTTGAATTTTCCAGCCCTTTGATTCCTGATTGAGTGCGGGCAAGGTGAAATTGTTCGGTCGCAAAAGGATATAGGTGCAGTCCTCGTTTGCCGCCGATGTTGCGCAAAACGCAAGATTAAAGAAAACGAGTAATGCCGCTGTCAACGCAATTATTCTGTTTTTCATACTTTGCCAATCCTTTCTCTAACCTCGTAGATTATTTTTGCCGCCTGCGCGCGTGTCGCGTATGCCACGGGGGCAAACCGCCCGTCTCCCATACCGGAAACCACACCCGCTCGGTACATCGCCTCCACCGCGTTTAACGCATAGTCGGAAATATCGTCTCGGTCGGCAATGTCGGTTTGCATGGTATCAACCTCAACGGAAACGTCCAGCGTAAGCATTGCACGGTAAATCACGGTACAAAGCTGCTCACGGGTGATGTTTGTTCCCGTGCCGAATATGTCAAAATCCACACCGCGCACTATGCCGAGCGCGTAAGCATTCATAACAGGCTCGTAAAACCAGTCATCCGGCGTTACATCGGAAAAAGTGTTTTTCGTTTCTTCCGTGGGGAGGTTAAAGCTTAATGCAATAAGCTTTACAAATTCCTCGCGGGTAATGTTGCCGTCGGGGTTAAATTTATTGTTTCCCACACCGTTTGCAATACCTGCGGCGCAAAGCTCCTCTATTGCCTCCTCTGCCCAAGGAACGGTTGCCAAGTCGTCAAATTTCAAGGTTTCCTTTTCGGTGGTCGGCGTATCGGGGTTTTGTGTCGGCTGTTCGTCCTTTTTTGTTTCTGTGGGCTTTTTTGTGCCGCCGCCTCCGCCACTGCCGCCTATTGTAATAACCTTTTGCTCTTGCTTTTCTTCGGTATCGCCCACGGGAGCGGTTATTTTTTCGATTTCGGCGTTGAATGTGTTTTCAACGGTCTTTAAGCTGTCGAATTTTGCGTCTTTTTTCGCCGCAACAACATTTTTTATCACCGTTACCTTGTCGTTACTCGACTTTAACGCCGCATACTGCGCCATATTCGCATCTGTGTAGCCGGCGGTGTTGCACGCGCTGAGATATGTTATGAGCTTGTCGCGGTCGCTGTTGTCCAAGCCGTTGAAAAGCGCAAGGTAGCACGCCTTGTCAAACTCCTTACAAAAATCGTCTGCCGTAAGAGAAATCCCGCTTGAGCAAATTGCGGCATACACATCGTTTCTAAGCTCTGTTGTTTTTATTGTGTCAAACAGCGCTTTTGTGTTTATTCCGAGCGTGTCCGCATAGGCGGCAAGCAGTGCTTCTCCCGTCGCGGCGGAGCTTTCGTTAAAGCGCTGAACCGCCACCGCCGCGTTAAACGCCGCCTCGAAAGCGGGCACACCGGCGTAGCTTTTCCCCGCAAGCGCGGTATACACCGCCGCACTGTCCGCCAAAAGAGTTATATCCCCGCCGAGGTCAACACAAACAAGGTCTTTGTTCTCGTCGGCTGTAAGCACACTTTGCAGCGTGTCGCCCGTGCTTTGCTCTATCTCGCCTATTATGCGATCCGTATCGTTTTTGTTTACAAACACCACATCGTCCGCGGATAGGGCGTCAAGTCCGGCGCCGCCCATTGTCACCTTATATGTGCCGCTTTCATCGGTTAGGCTGTCAAACGGGCATACAAATTTAAATGCACCGTCCGTTCCGGTTGTCATAAAATTGAACCAGAAAAGGTTTCCCTCTTTTGTTACGCGTATCGTGGCAACGGTTTCCGCACCGAACGGCGATACGCCCCCGGCAACAAGTGCGCCCGCCTCAGCGTCGTAATATGCGTATAAGTCGTCGGCTGTTTTTGCCGAAACGGACATTTGCAAAACGAATATAAGCATTACGACAACCGCTGTTAATCTTCTGAATGTTTTCAAAGCTTTTCCTCGCTTTCGTAAAGTCCTGTTTTAAAATTGCCTGCCGACTGCCCCGTCGGCAGGCAATTTTTCACTCGGTTTATTCCTGTGCTTGCGCCGTGCCTGTCTGCACGGCTTGCGCAAGCGGCGTAAGTGTGCCGTTACCGTCAAGTACAAACGCCTTTACGAATACCTCTTCACCGTTTGCAATCGCAATTGCGTCTGTCGCTATTTTTATCACCTTGTCCGTAACGGAAAGATTTTTCACGGATACGGGGTATTTAAGCGCGCCTGTTGCCTTATCGTACACAGCCAATATAACCTCTGCCGCTTTATCTTTGCCCGTTCTGTTGTAAGCATATATCCAAGCTGCGGTATTTCCGCTTTCCGGAAGCGCGACTTCAAGGTCGGCTGTTTCCACAACGGGTGCGGTTATGTACAGCCCGTCGAGCTTTGCTTCAAGCTTTATGCAGTTAAGGTACATAACGTTATCTTCACCAACCGTTACGGTAACGGTTTCGGTATCGTTCTCGCCGAAATTGTATGTGCCTATTTCTATCCAGCCCTCCGCCGTCGGTGCGGAAATTTCTTTTGCATACGTTTCGTCACCGCGCGTCACCGTTACGCTGAAATCTGTTCCGTAGCCGTCCGCGTCAGTTTCGCT
>CAZIQC010000150.1:0-3984 GCA_964541335.1 uncultured Oscillospiraceae bacterium | reverse complement strand
GATATGCGGCTTGCCGTTCGCCGTGGGCGGTCCGTCGTAAAAGGTGTAGCTTTCACACCCGTTACGGTTTTCGATGCTTTTTTCGAAAATTTGATTTTCCCGCCAGAATTTGCCGATTTTTTTCTCTCTTTCGGTAAAATTCAGGTTGGTATCAACCTTGTTGTACATAATCTGCCTCCTCATAATAAAAAGCCCCGCCCATACCAAATAGACGAAGCTCCTTTGCCTAATCAGCATACAGTCATATGCGTTTCCTTAACGGAGAAACTGCCCGTCATCGCTTAATTGCCGAAGGCTTTCTGCAATGCGGCTCGGAAGTGATGTTCGCGCAGGTCTACTTTGCGTCGGGCTTACACCCTCCCCGACTCGCTCTGCATTTCGAAAAAGCGCTACTGTCTTCGTCACAGCCTTTATATGTTATGTATCATTATATACCTTATTTTTACCGTTGTCAACGTTTTTTCCTTTTCATATTGCTTTAATTTGCGCAAAAAACCGAAAAAAGCAACACCCGCCGTTTCCTTTTGGTAAATACCGATTAAATGCCCTTTTCCCAAAAAATCCTCCCGTCACGCGGAACGCGTGACACCCTCTTTCAGGCAAGGAGGGCTTTTTTATGCGCTTTTTTGCTCCCTTGCCCAAAGGGAGCAAAAAAGCGACCGGGGGATTTTTTAAATTGATTTAATCAGTATTCACTTTAGAGGTAAGGGCGGATATTGCTTTTCGGGTTTAATCGGTTGCCGCCTTACTGCGCGCCGTCGCCGTAATTATACAGCACGCCGAAGCCCGCGTCCGCCACGCACTGCTGACCCGCCTCGGTCAGCATAAATTGCGCCATTTTTCTTGCGGGAGAATTTTCGGGCGTATCTTTTCTTAAAACAACATAGGTATTGTTCGACAAGGGGTAGCTGCCGTCGGCTATGGTTTCGTCGCTCGGCATTACACCGTCAATCGAAAGGAGCTTAAGCTCGGTTTTCGTGTCGTAAAATATATCCATATTGTTAAAGTAGTAGTAAATGCTGTAGCCCAGCGCATAGCCCACGGGGTCGCTCGTTTGCGAACCCATAACGTCCGTAAGCACGTTCGACATTGTATACGACGTTTCCTTTTGCACATCGGGGTGAATTTCGCCGCCGTGCAAGAAGTGCCTTTCCATTTGCGCGTGACTTCCGCTGTCGCTGTTTCTGCAATACGGATAAAGGAGTGCGTCCGTGCCGCCGAGAAGCGACCAGTTTTCATAGGCATTGTTTACGTAAATATCCGTTATTTGCTCTTGTGTAAGGTTGGTTGCGGGGTTGTCGGCATTTGTGAAAAACACCATTGCGTCATAAGCTATGGGGATAAGCTCCAGCTCAACGCCGCTTTTTTCGGCAAGCTCCAAAACATCGCTCGCCGGATAGACCGACGCAAACAGCATATCAACCTCGCCGTTTATAAGCCTTTCGTACGAGGCGTGACTTTTGGAATGTTTATTCGGATATTGCGGGTGCGTGCGCCCGTTTGCAAAAAGGCACTCGTAAACATTGTACGTGAAAGGATGAGTGGAGGTTGACCCGTCGATAACGGGCATTTCCTTGTCAAAGCCGTATTCCACAGCCAAGTCGGACGCGTAAAGCTGACACACGTTTTGCACGCTGTTTAAAAGGCGGGCGGTGTCGAGCCGTGTTGCGTTTTTCTGCGGATTTAAAAAGCCTTGCGGGTTTTCCCAGTCGTCCTCCGTTTCGGAATAGTCGTAAACATAGCACACGCCGATATAGTCAAACGCGTCCTTTGCCCAAGAGGAAACCTTGTCTCGGTCGGCAATGTTTTCGCTTTCAACCGCGGGACAGCGCAAGTTTGCATATTGCAGGGCACGTGCCGTCATCGTGGTGAGCTCTTCCCTTGTTACGGTTCTGTCGGGCGAAAACTGCGTTTCGGAGTCGCCCTTCACGATACCGCAATCGTACGCCGTCGCTATATCATTAAAGTGCCAGTCGGCTTCCTTTACATCATCGAAAATTTGCCTTGCCGCAGATTTTTCCACGGTGTCCAGTCCCGTAAAGCGCATAAGCATTGCCACCGCTTCTGCACGCGTTACGTCCTTTTGCGGCTGTGCCTCGCCCTTTTCGTTGCCGCGGATAACGTCGGTTTGAGAGAGCCACTCTATCTCAAAAGCGTCCGACGTGTCGTCAACATCGGTAAAGGTGCGCTTCTCGGGCACAAACGCCTCTATTTCCATATCGGCGTTTTCCGCAGGGACGGTGGCATAAACGGCACCTTGGTAATATTCGGACAGGGGTATGGGCTTGCCGGTGTCTTTATAGCGCGCATAGGTGCGCCACGTGTTTATATCGGAAATGCTTTCGGGGAAAGGGGTTTTAAGTGTGACAAAGGTTTTCTCGCTTTCTTGCGCGGGCGTGTTCGCAAAGCATACGCCCGCCGAAAAAGCAAGCATTGCCGCCATTGTCGCAAGAACTGCTTTTTTTAAATTTTTTGTCATTTTCGTTATCTCCTTTTACATCTCGTAAAAATTTGTACTTTGTGATATATCGCGGTAAAACTCGGCTTTTGCCGCGTTTTTGTAGGGTGTCAGCCACAATGCGCCTATGCCGAGCGCAGCAGCCGACAAAATTTCCCACCCGATAAAGCTTAATTGCAGGCAAAACAGGCGCATACGGTTTCCGCGCATAAGCTCTTTTGATTTTTCCAGGGCTTCGCTTGCGGTAAGGCGCGGATTTTCCGCCAAAACGAAATCGGTTACGGCGTAGCTGTAAGCCGCAACAATGCCGGGAATTACAAAAAGCAACGACCACAAAAATATGCCGATGTTTTTAAGCAGCTTTGCCGCGGCGGTGGTTTTCCAAAAATCGAGATAGTCGAAAATTCCGCCGACCGCCGTTTCCCCGCCGCTTGTCAAATCAAGATTGAATTTGGCATAGCCCACGGAAACAATGCTTCCGAGGATGAAATATGCGACAAACAGCACAATTCCTGCCGCAACGACCGCCCCCGCCATACTCGCAAAGGGCAAGCTCGTGTCGCCGGCAAAGGGTGAGCTTATGCCGCCCCGTGTGGAAAGCACCGTATGCCCGAATATGCTGAGGCTTGCTCTCGGGTCATTTATGCTTACATCCAATTTAAGCGGCAAAAAATTATTGTCCGTGCCGCCGAGAAGCGCCGCCGCCAAGCCCGCCAAAATCGCCGTTTTCCATTTGCCGACAAGCGAGTGCCTTGCGGCGTATCTTATTTCGTACGCAGTTTCCATAAAAAATCCTCCGTTATTCTTCGCAAAAGCCCCCGAATATCGCTTTGTTCCGCTTCGGGGGCTTTATACCTGTTTTATTTACCGTTTTCGATTATTTTTTTAACAGCCTGGTCGGGGGCTTGCTCGTATCTTGCAAATTCGAAAGTAAAGCTTCCGCGCGCTTGCGTCATCGAGCGAAGATCGGTTGCATATTTAAACATTTCCGCCTCGGGCACTTCCGCAATAACCTGCCCCTTGCCGTCGCCGATGGGCGTCATTCCGAGTATTCTTCCGCGGCGCTTGTTTATATCGCCCACAATGTCGCCCATTTGCGCCTCGGGCATTGTTACCTCCAGATGACCTATCGGCTCAAGAAGCACGGGCATTGCTTGGGTAAGCCCCTCCCTGTATGCGATTGCCGCCGCCGTTTTAAATGCCATTTCCGAAGAGTCTACCGGGTGATACGACCCGTCCACAAGCACTGCCTTAAGTCCCACTACGGGGTAGCCCGCAAGCACACCCTTGGCACAGCACTCGCGCAAGCCCTTTTCAACCGCGGGGAAATAGTTTTTGGGAACAGCTCCGCCGAAAACCTTTTCCTCAAAAATCATATCGTCGCCGTCGTGCGGTGAAAACTCTATCCACACATCGCCGAACTGTCCGTGTCCGCCGGACTGCTTCTTATGCCTGCCCTGAACCTTAACGCTTTTGCGAATGGTTTCACGGTATGCCACCTTTGGCTCGGTAAGATTAACGCTTAC
>CAZIQC010000149.1:0-3994 GCA_964541335.1 uncultured Oscillospiraceae bacterium | reverse complement strand
CGCCCTTTTCGTTTATGATACTTTTCGGCACGCATTTTTCCATATGTGCGATTTTTGCCACATCGGCAAGATCGGGTTCGCAAATGTACGGCTCGGTGCTTTTTCTTTTAAGCAACACCATTTTTCCGCTTTCACCGTTGCAAGCCGCATTTGCGGCGGCAGTGCCCGCTGCGAAAGCCTCGTTTATATCGGTGAGTGACGCCGTATGGCAGGCGCACCGCTGAAGCGTGGACAGCTCCACCGCACGCGTTTTTATATGTAAATCGTCCTTAAGCATTTGCGCAACGGCTTGCCCCGCATTCGAAAGCTGTGTATGCCCGAAAACGTCCTTTGCGGCAGATTTCCCCGTTTCGCACACATAGCGACCGCCGTGCGTGCGAATACCCTCCGAAAGGGCAATAACAATTGAGCCGCGCTCCTCCGTAAGCGCGCGCACACGCTCCCTTACATATTCGTAATCAAAGGGCACCTCCGGCAAAAGGATAAGTGCCGGACCGTCGCCGTCCTCCCCCGCCGCAAGTGCCGCCGCCGCGGTAAGCCAACCGGCATCGCGCCCCATTATCTCAACCACGGTAACGCTTTTCATATCGTAAACAAGGCTGTCGCGCACAAGCTCCTTTACAGCCGTTGCAACAAATTTTGCCGCACTGCCGTAGCCCGGGGTATGATCCGTCAGGCACAGGTCGTTATCTATCGTTTTGGGTACGCCGATAAAGCGCACATCGCTGTTTATTTCCGTTGCATAGGCACTGAGCTTTTTTACGGTGTCCATCGAGTCGTTGCCGCCGATGTAGAAAAAAGCGCATATACCGTATTTTTCGAAAAGAGAAAACAAATGCTTGTAAACGGTTTCGTCCTCGGCTGCTTCGGGCAATTTAAATCTGCACGAGCCTAAGTAAGACGAGGGCGTTCTCTTTAAAAGCTCAACGTCAAGCTCGGAGGCAAGCACCTTTTTTAAATCAACCGTTTTTTCTTTTAAAAATCCCTCAATGCCGTATTTCATACCGTATATTTTCTCCGCGCCGAGCGCTTTCGCCGCAGCAAACACTCCCGCAAGGGATGCGTTTATTGCCGCCGTCGGTCCGCCGGATTGCCCGACGAGAACATTTCCTTTAAATTTCAAGGCAAAAACCTCCTTTGTATGCTACAGTGTATTTTATCGCAGCTCGCACGCCGTGTCAATATTTATTCCACGATTTCGGAACGTAAATTTCGTTGAAGGTATATATTGCGAAGCGGTCGCTCATTCCCGCAAGGTAATCGCACACGGCGCGTTCCGTTCCCTCTTTTTTTGCGGTTTCGGCTTGTGCCGCGGGCAAATTTTCCGGGTGAGCGGAAAAATGCTTAAACATTATTTCCATAATACCGCACACCTTAACCTCCTCGGCTTTTGCCGCCGAGCCGACGTATACGTTTTCGAACATAAAGCGGCGAAGAAGCTGCATTGCACCTTCTGTTTCCTCCGTCATACGGATTTCGTTTCTTCCGTCGGAGGATTTTATCAAGTCGCACACAAGCGTATTTATTCTTTCCGAATGTGTTTTCCCGAGGATTTCGGTTGCCTCCCGCGGCAAATCCGCCTCACTTATTACACCGCCGCGAAGCGCGTCGTCGATATCGTGATTGATGTAGGCTATCCTGTCGGCGTATTTTAAGATTTTCCCCTCAAGGGTGTGTGCTTGTGCCTCGCCCGTGTGGTGCAAAATACCGTCAAGCACCTCATACGTAAGATTAAGCTTTTCCAAAACCTCCGCCACGCGAATGCTGTGTTCGTTATGAAAAAAACCGTTTTCGCACAGCGCGTTAAGTGCGTTTTCCCCCGCGTGCCCGAACGGCGTATGCCCAAGGTCGTGCCCGAGAGCCATTGCCTCGGTTAAATCCTCGTTAAGCCGCAGTCCGCGCGCTATCGTGCGCGCAATCTGCGACACCTCAAGCGTATGCGTAAGCCGCGTGCGGTAGTGATCCCCCTCGGGCGTAATGAAAACCTGCGTTTTGTGCTTAAGGCGGCGAAACGCCTTGGAATGAATTATCTTGTCACGGTCGCGCTGAAATTCCGTGCGAAGAGAGCACAGCTCGCGCGGCTCGGTGCGCCCGCGGCTGTTTGCGGAAAGTGTGGCGTAGCAAGACAGATTTTTCCTTTCAAGATCCTCGGTGCGTTCGCGGATATTCATAAAAAATCACCTCAAATAAACAGGGGTGTAAAAATTTACACCCCGATATGTCAATCGCCGAAGCATATGCCCAAAGCTTTTGCCATAGATACAAGCTCACCCTGCGGGTCAACCTTTTTATTTTCCTGTCCGATTACGTCCTCAAGCGACGCATAGCCGATTTCATCGCCCTTAAGCACTACCATATTACCGAATTTGCCCTGCATTGCAAGCTCCACCGCCGCATATCCGTAGCGGGAGGAAAGCACCCTGTCGTGCGCCACGGTTGTACCGCCGCGTTGCACGTGCCCGAGCACGGTTGCGCGCGCCTCGTTATCGCAAAGCTCCTCAAGTCGGTCGGCAACCATCGCTCCCACACCGCCGAGTCGAACGGGGTCGGGACTGTCCTCACGAATTTTCAGCACAACAGCCTCACCGTTTTTGGGTATTGCGCCCTCGGCACAGGCAACAATGCAAAAATCCTTGCCGCGCGCAAAATCCTTTTTGATTTTTTTCGCAACAACGTCTATATCAAACGGAATTTCGGGCAGAAGTATCACGTCCGCCGCGCCCGCAATGCCGCCGTGCAGCGTCAAATGACCGGCACCGCGTCCCATAATTTCCGCAACCATAATTCTTCCGTGGCTTTTCGCGGTTGTGCGCAGTCTGTCAAGCGATTCCGCCGCAACCTCCACCGCCGTGTCGAAGCCGAACGTGTAATCGGTGCAGTTAAGGTCGTTGTCAATTGTTTTCGGAATACCGATTACGTTTACACCCAAGCGCGCAAAGTCGCGTCCGCTGGTAAGCGTGCCGTCGCCGCCGAGGATAAACAGTGCGTCGATACCCGCCTCCTTAAGGTTTTGAACGCCGACCTGCGACACGTCCTCATAAACAATCTTCCCGTCGCGTTTAACAATTTTTCCGTCAATATCGCGAACAGGATACTGAAATAAATTATCCTTATTGGAGCTTTTGAGGATTGTGCCGCCTTCGCCGATGATTTCGTTAACGTTATCAAGCGTCAAATCGACAAAATCCTTATGATATAAGCCGTGATAACCCTTTCTGATACCCACAACTCCGAGCGAATATTTCTCGATTGCGGTTTTCGTAACGGCACGGATAACGGCATTAAGCCCGGGGCAATCCCCGCCGCCCGTCAAAATACCTATTTTCTTTATTTCTTTCATACCTAAATCCTCCCGGAAAAAATAAAATTATACCCTATTTAGCTATATTACTACAACTGAGATGTAATTTCAAGGGAAATTTTGAAGAATTTGCACTTTTATTGACGGCAGTACATCCTTTCATTGCCGAAAAAAGGCTTCTCCTTTTATACAGTATTGCCACACAGCCGATATTGTAGCAAAAAAATCGGTTTTTCTTTCAAATATCGATTAAAGCACACTCTTCTTCTTGACTTATTGCGCTTTAAATGTTAAAATTAAGCGAACAAGAAAGCGAGGTTTTTTACAATGAGCCGTGCAGATGAAATTTTCAGGCAAAATTGCGAGGATATATTAAAACACGGATTTTCCGACGAGGGAATGTCGGTTCGCCCGAAGTGGGAGGACGGCACCCCCGCGCACACGATAAAGCTGTTCGGACTGGTGAACAGGTACAACCTGGCGGAGGAATTTCCCGCGATAACGTTGCGCAAAACTTTTTTAACATCGGCGGTGGACGAGCTTTTGTGGATATGGCAAAAAAAGAGCAACAATGTACACGAGCTGTCGAGCCATATATGGGACGCTTGGGCTGACGAAAGCGGCTCTATCGGCAAGGCATACGGGTACCAGCTCGGGGTGAAGCACCAATACAAAGAAGGAATGTTCGACCAG
>CAZIQC010000148.1:0-3995 GCA_964541335.1 uncultured Oscillospiraceae bacterium | reverse complement strand
ACGCCATATCTATTTTTGCGCGCAGAGTGTGCGTTCCGTTCTCAAATTCACCGTTTTTCATTCTTTCGAAAAGGTCGAGATTTTCTTCAACGGAGCGGTTTCTGTAGGGACTTTCCGTGCCGCCCTCGGTAAGTGTTCCGCGGTATTGCGCCATTTGCTCCTGCGTTAAATCGCAAACGAACGCCTTGCCGTCCTTGATAAGCTTTACGGCAAATTCATAGCACTTGTCAAAATAATCGCTTCCGTAGAAAATGCCGCCCGTGGGGTCCGCACCGAGCCAGTGCAAATCTTCCTCAATGGCTTTTACGTATTCCTGATCTTCCTTTGTGGGATTGGTGTCATCATAACGAAGATTGAATTTTCCGCCGTATTTCTTTGCGGCGTGACTGCTTATCCATATCGCTTTGGCACTGCCTATGTGCAGATACCCGTTCGGCTCGGGAGGAAACCTGGTATGAACGTGATTTTCGCGCCCTTGTTCAAGGTCGGAATCGATAATGTCGTAAATAAAGTTCGAATATTCTTCTTTCATAGCAATATCCTCCGTTCAAATTCTGTCGTCAATATTGACGTAAGCTCTTTTTTTATACACGTTTTTGTATGCCGGGCGAATTATTCTGTTCGAAACCGTAATTTCCTCCAAACGGTGCGCACACCAGCCGGCAATTCTGCTCATTGCGAAAATGGGGGTGTATACCTCGGGCGGTATGCCAAGCATTTTGTACACAAACCCGCTGTAGAAATCCACGTTTATTGCAAGGGCTTTTTGCTTGCCCGTTATTTCGGGGAAAAGCTCGATGGCGTTTTTCGCAACCAAGTCGTACATATGCAATTCATCCGCCATACCTTTTTCTTCGGCAAGCTTTTGCGCCCCGGCACGCAGCATATCGGCACGCGGGTCGCTCTTTGTGTAAATGGCGTGCCCGATTCCGTAAACAAGTCCGGTGCGGTCGAACGCCTCGCCGCGTAAAACCCTTGTTACGTAGTTGCGAATTTGCGTTTCGTCGGTAATATCGGTAACATTTTGCTTCAAGTCGTCAATCATCGCCATAACCTTTGTGTTTGCGCCGCCGTGCTTTGGACCTTTAAGCGAGCCTATTGCGGCGGCTATTGCACTGTATGTATCCGTTCCGGTGGAGGAAACAACGTGCGTGGTAAAGGTGGAATTGTTACCGCCGCCGTGTTCCGCGTGCAAAATCAGTGCCAGGTCGATAAGTCGTGCCTCATTCTCGGAAAAGGCGTTGTTACTGCGCATTAAGTACAGAAAATTTTCGGCGGTGCTGAACTCGGGACGCGGAGTGTGCAAAATCAAGCTGTCGCCGTCGTAATAATGGTGCTTTGCCTGATATGCGTGCGCAATCATACACGGCATTTGCGCAATAAGGCGAAACGATTGGCGCAAAACGTTTTTAACGCTTGTTTCATCGGGGTTTTCGTCATACGAATAGGAGGCAAGCACGCAACGGGCAAGCTTGTTCATAATGTTTACGCTGGGTGCTTTTAAAATCATATCCTCCGTGAAATTGGCGGGCAAGCGGCGAAAGGACGCCAAATATTCGGAAAAGTCGGCAAGCTCGTCCTTACTCGGAAGCTTTCCGAACAAAAGAAGATACACCGTTTCTTCGTAGCCGAACCTGTTCTCGCGTATGCAGGCGTCGACAATTTCGTGCACGTTTATTCCGCGATAACGCAAAACACCGTCATCGGGGAGCTTTTCCCCCTCGTCGATAACGTAACCGTGAACGTCGCCGACCTTTGTAAGCCCTACCAAAACGCCGCTTCCGTTGGAATTGCGAAGTCCGCGTTTTACATCATATCTGCCGTAAAGCTCGGAATCGATGGAATAAACATCCTTGGAAACCGAATACAGCTTATCAAACAATATATCCTCTTTTTTTTGCATTACACCATCCCTTTCGGCAAACCGTTGCGCCAAAGCAGTCGCATATCCGCCCGTATATAAAGCCTTTTGCATATAATTGGTTATTTTAACATTAAATCGGCATAATTTCAATCAAAAAGTTATATTTAACGAAAAAAAGATTATATATAGTAAAAGAGGGGATAAAAAATGAAAAAATTTGCCGTGACGGTGGCGTTCTTTTTGGCGGTGGCGGTTCTGCTTCCGCTGGCGGTATATTTGCTTGCGGGAGTCGGAAAATCCGCGAAAAACGACCGTGGCATCACCGTAAATGTATATTTTACCGACAGCGGGGAAACAAGGCGCGTTTCTCTGGAGGATTATCTTGTGGGCGTGGTTGCCGCCGAAATGCCCGCCGAATTTGAAACGGAAGCATTGAAGGCGCAAGCGGTTGCCGCGAGAAGCTACATACTTTACAAAGCCGAAACACAAAATCGCGACCACCCGACGGCGGACGTTTGCACCGACAGCACACATTGCAAGGCGTACAAGCCTATCGAAGCCGCAAAAAAGCAATGGGGAAAAAATGCGTCGGATTACGAACAAAAAATACAAAACGCCGTACAAACAACCCGCGGCGAAATTTTAACCTATGACGGCAAATGCTGTATGGCGGTTTTCCATTCTCAAGCGGGCGGCGGCAGAACGGAAAGCTCCGCCGATGTATGGGGAGGAGATGTGGCATATCTTACGGGGGTTGAAAGCCACGGCGAGGAAAAAGCCCCGGGCTTTTTTTCGAGCGTTACCGTGTCGGAGGCGGAATTTAAAGAAAAAACAGAGACTCTCGGGAAAGCGCCCGCGACATATGAAATAGGCAACGTAAAACGAAGCGACGGCGGCGCCGTGCTTGAAATAGAGATAGGCGAGCAGGTCTACAGCGGGAGGCAGATGCGCGAGCTTTTCGGCTTGCGAAGCACGTGCTTTACTTTAAAACGGGCGGACAACGAGCTTGTTTTTGAGGTTCAAGGCTACGGACATGGCGTGGGAATGAGCCAATACGGCGCAAACGAAATGGCAAAGGAGGGGAAAACCTATGCCGAGATTTTATATCACTACTACACGAACACTCGGTTAAACTATGTTTGAGAATACAATCCGAGGCTTTGTTGATTAAACGCCCGCAAAATGTCAATAATGAATAAAGAAAGGCGGGATTGACATATGAAAAAAAGGTATGCTTTTATTTTTGCGGCAATGGCTGCGGCGGTTTTTACGATAAGCTTTTTTATAGGGCGTGCAACCGCTCTGCGCGACAGAGAAAACGCCGCCGAGAGCGAGCTTTACACGGGGGCAATTCCCGTCAAGGAGCTGTTTGAAACGGAGCTTGATTTGCCGACGGCGGCAAAGGGCGTTGCGAAAAAAACTGAAACGGAAAACACGAAAGCCGCCGTGCCCGAAGAAATCGAAAAGGTTGACAGAATGATTGCCCCGATAAACGCACCGATATCGAAGCCTTATTCGCAAACGGCTCTTTATTCCGAAACGACGGACGACTGGCGAGCGCACACGGCAATAGATTATGCCGCGGAGGAAAATCAAGAGGTGTATGCCGCGGCAAACGGCACGGTTAAAAGCATACGCAAGGACAAGCTGTGGGGCTGGTGCGTTGAAATAGACCACGGCGGCGGGTTGTCGAGCATATATAAAAATTTGCAAAAAAATATTCCCGTAAAGGAGGGCGACCTTGTAAAAAGCGGACAAGCCGTGGCATACGTCGGCAAGAGCGCGGCAATTGAGAGAAAGGAGAACGCACACTTGCATTTCGAGATATGTCAGGACGGAGAATGTATCAACCCCGAAGCATATATTTATTGACACGTTTTTTGTTTTTTTCGGATAAATGTATTGATTTTTTCACCCGAATGTATTATCATACAGATGATAAACATATGACAATTAAAGAAGGGTGATGCAAAATGAAGAACAAAAAAACGGGTAAAATTACGGCGGCGGGGCTGTTTGCGGCAATAATATGTATTGCCACGGCAATGTTTCCGATAAAGCTTGCGCACGGATTTGTGAACGCCGGCGACGGATTTATAATTCTGGCGGGAATGTTTCTTGGCGGAGCATA
>CAZIQC010000147.1:0-3995 GCA_964541335.1 uncultured Oscillospiraceae bacterium | reverse complement strand
GACGCGCGCTATGCCGCTATGGAAGCCGAGCTTCTCGAAAAAATAAACACCTTCGGTATAGGTCCTGCGGGCTTGGGCGGAAAATACGGCGCACTGGCGGTGAATATAGAAGCTTTTCCGACGCATATTGCCGGTATGCCCGTGGCGGTAAACATATGCTGTCACGCGGCGCGGCACAAAAGCGCGGAAATATGACCGTAAAGGAGAAACAAATGGAAAAAAGATTGACGCTTCCCTTAAAAAACGAGGATATACAATGCCTTAACGCGGGCGACAGCGTACTGCTTACCGGCAAAATGATAACCGCGCGCGATGCCGCGCACAAGCGGTTTTACGAGCTTATACAAAGCGGGAAACCGCTTCCGGTGGATTTGGCGGGGCAAACCGTGTATTATGTGGGTCCCGCTCCGGCAAAGCCGGGATATGCCGTAGGTCCGGCGGGACCTACATCAAGCTACCGTATGGATAAATATACCCCCGTGCTTTTGGACTGCGGACTTAAAGCGATGATAGGAAAGGGACTTCGCGGAGAAGCTGTTGTCAATGCAATGCAAAAGCACGGCGCGGTGTATTTTGCGGCGATAGGCGGGGCGGCGGCTCTTATATCGAAATCGATAATTTCTTCACGCGTGCTGTGCTATTCGGATTTGGGGACGGAGGCTGTGTGCGAATACGAGGTGCGCGACTTTCCGTGCATTGTTGCCATAGACGCGCGCGGCGGCAATGTATACGAAAAACTTAACAAAGAATAAACGCCGTGTGAAAAATTATTTAAAACGACAAAAATCTCTTGATATTGTATTTGTCTTATAGTATAATATCAATAAAGAAAGAAATTTCTTTATTTGAAATTTACAATAGGGGGGCTTTACTATGTTAAAGGTTATCATCGGGGAAAAGGGCACGGGAAAAACCGCCAAACTTATCGAGGCGGTACATATTGCCGAGCAAGCGGCAACCGGCAGCGTGGTTTTTATAAATAAAGGGAAAAGACATGTTCTTGACCTTTCGCACAAGGTTCGTCTTGTGGACACCGAGGAATATTCGATTGAAACATACGAGGAGTTTTACGGCTTTATTTGCGGTATGCTTTCTCAAAATTACGACATAGCACATATATTTATCGACAGCATTACGAAAATCGTAAACGATAATATGACCGAGTTTGAGGTATTTTTGGACAAGGCGGCAAAGGCTGCCGAGGCGAGCAATGCCGAGATACAGATTATATTGAGTATGAACCCGGCGGACGCTTCCGAAAAAATAAAGCAATACGTATAAAAAATATCGGTAATAAGGGGTGCTGTAAGAAATTTTTACGGCACCCTTTAAAAATGTTTAAAATTTCTTAAAAATGTTTAGAAATTATTTACAAAGTTCGCCCCCGAGATGTATTGACAACCTCGGGCATAAATGATAAAATATAGCAAATACGGAGCACTGCGCCGCAGGTTGTGTTGCAAGCGGCGAATGTGCTTGTTTTATTTGCAAAAAAAGGAAACAACAGCTCGGAAAGGATGATTATATGATAAAGAAGCTGGCACAATGCGTAAGAGAATATAAAATGCCCACAATTCTCACGCTTATTTTCATTTTGGGCGAAGCCGTTATAGAAACCTTTATCCCGTTTATAACGGCAAACCTCGTAAACGATATTAAGGGCGGTATTGAAATGCACGCGCTTGTGAAAACGGGGGCGTTGCTCGCCGTAATGGCGTGCCTGTCGCTTGGGTGCGGTGCGCTGGCGGCATATACGTGTGCCAAGGCATCGGCAGGCTTTGCCAAAAATTTGCGCAGTGATATATTCCGCAAGGTGCAAACCTATAATTTCGAAAATATCGACAGGTTTTCATCGTCGTCGCTTGTTACGCGTATGACAACCGACGTTTCCAATGTGCAAATGTCGTTTATGATGATAATTCGCACGGCAATACGCAGTCCGCTTATGCTTATTTTTTCCGTTGTGATGGCATACGTTATGGGCGGTGTTTTGGCGGCGGCATTTGTGTTTGTTATTCCCGTGCTCGGTTTGGGGCTGTATATCATCAGCCGCAAGGCCATGCCCGCATTTCGCAGTGTGTTTAAAAAATACGACAAGCTCAACGAATCCATTGAGGAAAACGTGCGCGCAATGCGCGTTGTAAAGGGCTTTTCGCGCGAAGAATACGAAAAAGAAAAATTCGGCGCGGCGGCGGTGGATATATGCGGCGACTTTACCCGTGCCGAGCGCATAGTGGCTTTTAACACACCACTTATGCAAATATGTATGAACGTGATAAACGTGGTTGTGCTGTATTTCGGCTCAAAGCTCGTTATTTTAAGCGGCGGCACACGTCTTGACGTGGGGCAGATTTCCGCTCTTTTGACATACGGCGTGCAAATTCTTATGTCGCTGATGATGCTTTCGATGATATACGTTATGATTACAATGTCAGCCGAGAGCGCAAAAAGAATTTGCGAGGTGCTTGACGAAGAGCCGACAATGAAGCTTGCCGAAAATCCCGAGTTTAATGTTGAAAACGGAGCGATAGATTTTGACGGCGTGAGCTTTAAATATTCGCGCAACGCGAAAAGATATGCTCTCAGCGACATTGATTTGCACATAGCCTCCGGAATGACGGTCGGCATTATCGGCACAACGGGGTCGAGCAAGTCGTCCCTTGTACAGCTTATTCCGCGCCTTTACGACGTTACCGAGGGCACGGTGCGCGTCGGCGGAAAGGATGTGCGCGATTACGACCTGCACGCACTGCGAAACGCCGTGTCGATGGTTTTGCAAAAGAACCTGCTTTTTTCGGGCACGATAAAGGAAAATCTCAAATGGGGAGCGGAAACGGCAACCGACGAGGAAATAGCCGCGGCGTGCCGCCTTGCCTGTGCGGACGAATTTATAGAAGCCTTCCCCGACGGATACGATACGTATATAGAGCAAGGCGGAACAAATGTTTCCGGCGGTCAAAAGCAGCGTCTTTGCATTGCGCGCGCACTTTTGAAAAAGCCCAAAATCCTTATTTTGGACGACTCGACCAGTGCGGTTGATACAAAAACCGACGCAATAATACGCGACGCATTCAAAAAATACATTCCCGAAACAACAAAGCTCATCATAGCACAGCGCATATCCTCCGTTCAGGACGCGGATATGATTGTAGTGATGGACAACGGCAAAATTTCGGCTGTGGGCACGCACGCCCAACTTCTTGAAAACAGCGACATATATCGCGAGGTATACCGCCAGCAGACAAACGGAGGTGACGGCAATGAAAACTGAGAAAAAAAAGCTTAACACCGCGGCGTTTTCGCGGGTGGTTTCAACGCTGTTTAAATTTTATCCTCGAATGATACCCGTTACGATAGTGTGCATATTGTTCGCGGCGGCTTCGGCGGCAGTGCCCGACGTGTTTATTCAAAAGGTTATTGCCATTATAGAAAAATGGTATCATTCGGGCAACTGGGAAGCGGCAAAGGCGGAGCTTGTGCCCAAAATCACCTTTTTGATTGTAATGTACGTTTTATCAATAGGTGCGGTAATTTTATACACACAGCTTATGGCGGTAATCACGCAAGGCTTTTTGTACAAGCTTCGCAGACAAATGTTTGACGGTATGCAGGATTTGCCGATACGCTATTTCGACACGCATAAGCACGGCGACATTATGAGCTATTACACAAACGATATTGACACCTTGCGCCAGCTTGTGTCGCAGTCGTTCCCGGCACTTTTGCGTGCGGGTGCGGTTGTGCTGTCGGTATTGGGAATAATGCTTTACTACAGTATACCGATGACGGTTATCGTGCTTGCGGGCGTATATGTAATGACACGCGTTTCGAAAAAATTCGGCGGCGGCTCGGCAAAGTATTTTATTCGCCAACAAAAGTCTTTGGGTAAGGCAGAGGGCTATATCCAGGAAATGATGAACGGACAAAAGGTTGTTAAGGTTTTCTGCCACGAGGAAAAGGCCGAAAAGGATTTCGACAAAATAAACGAAGAGCTT
>CAZIQC010000146.1:0-4011 GCA_964541335.1 uncultured Oscillospiraceae bacterium | reverse complement strand
GGTGCCGTTTCCGAGTATTGTTGAAATAATTATAATGGAAATATCGCTTGAAATAATTCGCGAGGCGGGCGTGCGCGTGCCCGAAGCCTCGGGCGCAACGCTGAGCATTGTGGGCGCGCTTATTTTGGGGCAAGCCGCCGTAAGCGCGGGAATAGTAAGCCCGGTGCTGATAATTGTGGTATCGCTTACGGCGATAGGGTCGTTCGCCACGCCGAATTACTCGCTCGGGCTGGCGGCGCGGCTGCTCAGATTTGCATATATTATTTTGGGCGCGGCGGGCGGATTTTTGGGAATTACGGCGGGGGCGTTTTTACAGCTTCTTTTTTGGACGGACACGCGCTCGATGGGTGTGCCGATGGGTGCGCCCTTTGCCCCGATTACGCGCGGCGGCACGCCCGAGGCGCTCTTTTTTCCGCCGATTTGGAAGCGGGAGCGGCGCGACGACTACGTAAACGCCAAGCGCACGCGCACCCAGGCGCATATTTCGCGAAAATGGAAAAACAACGGCGGTGATGAATATGACGGATAACGGCGGAAGCCGCGGCGCGGCGGTGCTTTGCGCGGGGAGTATTCTCGCAAAGTATCTTATTGCGATGCCGCGCTTTGCCGCGGAAAATTCGGCAAATGCGGCGTGGCTGGAAACGCTTCTGGCGGGGGTATTGTTTGCGGTCGGGATGGCGGCAACGGTGCTTTTGTACAAGCCGCTGTGCGGCTGTTCGCTTGAAAAGGCGGCGGGTGCGGCGCTGGGCAAGGTGTGCGCCGCGGCGATTATGTATTTTTATGCGGCGTTTTTCGTGCTTCACGGGGCGGCGCTTTTAAGAATATTGACGGAGGCGTTGCGCAGTGTTATGGCAAACGGCGCGCCCACGGAGTATTTTATGATATTTTGCGCGGTGTGCGTTTTGTGCGCGGCGCACCGCGGTATGCGTGCCGCAGAGAATATAACGGTGATTGTTTTTCCGCTTGCGGCGGCATCGGTTTTGACGATGGCATTTGTTTTAAGCGGCGAATACCGCATTGAAAACATTATGCCCATACTCGGAAACGGCGCAAAAAGCCTTTTGCACGGCGCGGCGGTGCGGCATTTCGGCTTTGCGGAGGCGGCGTTGCTGTTTTTGGGGGCGGCGGGAACGAAAAAATACCGCAATGTGAAACGGGCGGCGCGGCGGTGCGTGATTGTAACAACGGCTTTCGGTGCGGGGCTTACAGCGGCATATTGCCTTGTTGTGCCGTATCCCGCCTCGGCAGGGTTTGTGTTGCCGCTGTACCAAATGTCGCGTATGATACGCGCAAGCTCTTTTTTGCAAAGGATGGAGCCGCTTGTCGTGTTTGTGTGGACGGGGCTTATTTTGTGCGGCATTTCGGCAACGCTTTGCACGGCGGCGGGCATTATGGGCGAGGAACGGGCAAAAAACCCCGCCGTGCGTGCCGTGGGTATGATAATGCTGTTTGCGGCGTTGCTTTTTAAAAGCGATGACGGCGCATACCGTTTTTACGAAAAAATTCTGCTGTTGTCGCCGGCGGCGTTCCCAGTTATTCCGCTTGTTGTTTTTGCGGCGGCAAGAGCAAGACGCAGTGGTGCGCGCGGCTTTAAATGCGCGGCGGTGTGCCTTTGCGCGGCGGTGCTTTTTTCGGGGTGCGGCTATTCGCAAGAGGCGGACGCGCAAGCCTTTTGCGCGGCAATCGGCATTGATAAGGGGGAAAATATGCCGCTTAGGCTTACGTTTATGTTCGAAAATCCGCCGAGTGGCGGCGGCGACGACGCGTCCGCGACGCAGGACGACGAAAGCACCGCCGACATTATAACGCTTGAAGCACCGAGCATATATTCCGCAGTGCGGCGAATGAACGCCCTTAAAAGCAAAAAAACAAACCTTTCGCACACAAAAATGCTTGTGTTTTCAAAAGAAATCGCCGAGGAGGGCATAGGCGAAACAATACGCGGCGCGGTAAGCGCGCGGGAATTTCGGCCGAACACGTTTGTAACCGTTTCGCGCGGGGGGGCGGGCGAATATTTGCGCGCGATAAAGCCGCACGGCGAAGCCTTTACCGACAAATATTTTGACGGAATAATGCGCAAGGTGGTAACGGACGGGGTGAACGAAGCCTACCTATATTATTTATATTTCAATATGCTTGAGGAGAACACGGGGAGCATTGTGCCGCTTGTGGGCGTGAACGCGGGCGAGGAAGAGAGCGCCGCCTTACAAAAGCACACCGACGACACCACGCTTGACGATTATGCGGGGGATATTGCGCAAAGTGCGGCAAGCGGCGCGGAAATTGCGGGCAGTGCACTTCTTGCGGGAGATAAGCTTGCGGGATATATGAACAGCACCGACACAACCGTTGCCCGAATGATATGCAACGAATATTATCCCGAAAGCTACACCCTTACAGACCCCGACGGAGGAGGGGACGTTACCGTGCGCATTTTTCAAAACGAGCGCACGAAAATAAGCGCCGAGATAAAAAACGGAAAAGCCGTTTACACGGTGAAAACAGCGCTTGATTTTGAATATGTGACACCCGCACCCGAGGACGGCGACCGCTTTTTGGGCTATGTGTGCGCGCAAATTCAAGCACGCGCGGAAAAAACAATAAACGAAACGCGCCGACAATACGGGTGCGACTTTTTCGGCATTTGCGAAAAAGCGAAAAAACGCTTTGCCGACCTTGCCGCGTGGCAAGCCTTTGCAAGGGAGCACCCCTTTTCCGAGGCGGAAATAAACGTTTTTGTCGAGCCGAGAAGCATATATCGGGAGGAGGTAGGCTGAAGTGCTTATATACAAAGCCGTTTTTCTTGCCGCGTGGGTGCACACGGCGATATACACGGCATCGTATGCGGTGCACTGCTTTAAAAAAAGCGAGGTGCGCCGCGGGGTGAATATGCTTTTTTGCACGGCGGCGGGCACGGTTTTGTGCGGCGTGTATATTCTAGGGTGAAATTCGCGAAAAATTAAAAGGCGAACCCCCTCGGGAAACAGGCTTTTTTGAAAAAGAAAGTCGAATTATTAAGAAAATGTTAAAAAGTTTTTAAAAAAGTTACAAAAAAGCTTGAAATTGTTACAAAAACGTGATATACTGCTCTGCGTTGTTAAAAAAAGCCCGCGCGCGCAGCGGGGCTTTCGGAAACGGAGAGATTAAATGTTTTGTAAAAAAGGTATTGCCGCACTTTTGGCTGCCGCGGCGGTTTTTGCGGCGGGCGGCAGGGTGCTTGCCGAGGAATACAGCGTGCCCGCCGAGCTTGAGGTGTACGGGGCGCAGATATACGGGGGCGCACGCGGATATTTTAACCGCGGAAGCTTCAGCGGATATTGCGGAACATATGTGCGCTGTCAGCTCAGGGCGATGGGCATTTTCAGCGGCGGGTTCGACTTTCACGGAAACGGAAACGAGTGGTATAACGGGTTTGACGGGGTTGGGCAAACCTCGGGCGGGTATTTCGTATATCGCGAGAGCGGCGGCGATTGCCTTGAAAAGCTTGTCGCAAATTACGGCACGCGCCTTTCAAACATTGTGGTAAGCTTGCCGGTGCAGTCGCACCACACGGCGCAAAATCCCGGTGCGGGGCACGCCTTTGTGATATACCGTATCGAGGACGGCATTGCGTACTATTCCGAGTCGTTTTCTTACGGAGCGCACCCCGAGGGGAGCGTTATCGCCGAGGATATATATTCGCTTATGGCGCGGTACAACGCACGCTTCGGCGCGGCAAACGGCTGTGTGATGTTTTCGGCGGTGGATGTTGACAAGCAACGCGCCGAAAACCGCGAGCGCGAGATCAGGCGCATACACGAGGAGCTTTTGGCGGAGAATATGGAAAATATGGAGAGCTTTCTTTTCTTGGCAAACGAATTTACGCGGGCTTAAGCAAAATAAGATAAACGCAAACACGGCGGGGACGAAGACGTCCCCGCCGTGTTTATGTTATTTGTTCGCGGTGAAAAAGCGCCGCATAATTGCCGCAATTTCGGCACGGGTTGCGTTATCTTGCGGGTTTAGGGTTGT
>CAZIQC010000145.1:0-4020 GCA_964541335.1 uncultured Oscillospiraceae bacterium | reverse complement strand
GGCGCTTCGGGAATTACGGTGTAGTCAAACAGCGCGGTGTCGCTTTTTGTGTTTAACGAATTTACCGAAATTGCCTTAATTACCGTGTGCCCTCTCAGCTCGATGGGCTTGTTGTCGTAAAGGGTCGCGCTTCCGTCGCCCGGGGTCGGCTCGTGTCCGTCCTTTCGGTAATATATGCTCACATCTCCCGCGGCGGGCATAAATTGCGCCGTAAGACCCGCGGTGTCGCCTATTTTGCGAATATATTTTCCCTGCGGCGGGGTCATCAGCGGTTTTGTCGGCTTGATTGTTACCTTGTCGTACGAATGTGTGACAACGGTCGAATAGTTTGCATTGTCCTTTTCGACAACGGCTTTTATAACCGTGTATTTCGATATGTTTATAACCACGCTGTCGGTTGTGTCGTTTGCAAGTGTGCCGTTTGTTATGGGGTCGGTGCCGTCGGTCGTGTAATACAGCTTGTAGCGCTTTGCGGTTTCATCGTCCGTGCGCTCTATGCACGAAACCGTAACCTCGTCCGCATTGGTAAACTGTGTCGACGGCGGCGTAAACACGGGCGGCAAGGGTCGTATTTCGTAGGTAAATTTTTGCTCTTCCGCGGGCCAGTCGTCGCCCTTGCCCGCTTTGGCATATATTGTCGCAGTGTCGGTTATCGTTAAAGCTTCGCCGTGGTAGTCTTTCAGCTCGCTTTCGCCCGCAAAACGATATTTTATCGAATTTTCGGGGTTATTCGCCATCAGCGTAACGCTGACGTTTCCCTCGTACACCGCCGGCGGATAAAACGCCGAAACGCCGTAATCGTCGTTTATGTTAAACATATAAAAATACGAGGAAACCGCGCCGTCCTGCCCGTCGAACTTTGCGGCAACGCGCAGTGTTGCGTTGGCTGAAATCGTAATCGGCTCGCCTTTTTTGTATTCCGCGCCGTCCGTCAAGGGGTTTTTGCCGTCAAGGGTATAATAAATCGTTGCGCCCGTTGTTTCGCAGGTCAATGTAACATCGATTTTATCCGTGTACAGCTTGCCTTCGTGGCTCGCCGTAACTTTTCCCGGACGAATACCGAGGCTGCATATTTTCACGTCCGAGAATTCTGCCTCATCCGTTACGGAGTTTGTTTTTCTCGTAACAAGGCGCAAAACGCGGTTGCCTGTAATTTTTATCGACTTAGAGCGTTTGTCAAGCTTTACCCATTCAGTCAAAGCGTTGTCGCCGCCGTTGCCGTCGGCAATATCTTCGGGCGAGAGTGCCTCGTTAAAGGTATAGAATATGTCCGTAGTGTCGTCGATGGTTGCGGTGGGGTCGTCCGTGTCGGCGGCGTAAACGCTGTACACGTCCGTCGGGGTATTGTATACGGAATTTTCGAGCAGGCTAAAGACATTTGCTTTGTCCTTTACGAAAACGCGCGGCATTTCGGGCACAATGTTATACGTGTATGTTTTCTTCACGCTTTCCGTATCGCCGCGCTTTGCATAACATTCAATCACCGTTGACGCTTTAACGGCGATTTCCTCCGTATATTTTTCAAATTCGGTCTTTGCGGTGTCTTTCCAATAAATTGTGCAGCCCTCTTCTGCCGTCAGCCTGACATTTTGCGCAGTTGTGTAGCGCCCTGGCACGGGGGTGGGCGTAGGCGGAGCGGGCGTGCCCCTGTCAACAATTTCAATCGTGTGCATACCCTCGTTAATCAAATTCAGCTTAAAGGTTTGCTCCTCCGACTTGTCGTTTTCGTTTTTGGCAAAAAGCTCAAGCAGCTTGTCCTTTTCCTGATATGTGTTTATATACACAGTCGTTGTTCCCTTTTGCTTCGGAACAAGCGGTAGCGCGCACAGGTCGTACCAGCCGTCGTCCTCCTTATCGGGCAGATAAAACCCCTGGAACAGCACCGTTACGTAGGCGGCGTTGTAATATTCGCCGTCAATGAGTATGCGGTTTTCCTCTTTCTCTACCAAGCCGCTTTCAACCACTCTGTAGCCTTTTTTGTCAAACTCTTTATCATTTTCCGTAAGGCGCTGTCTGTCCGGAATGTCCACCTCGATGGGAATTGCGGTCGACTTGCCGCCGAAATCGAAATACGTGGGATTGTAATATATTTTCACGGTGTAGCCGTTCATACAATATCTGGGGTCTTTCGGTTCTCCGTTTTCGAGATATTCGCTTTTGTTCGGCTTGTCGACCGCCATATATATATTTCCGCTTTCGTTTTTATACATTTTGCTCATTCGCGGACTGCCCGCGGTGTCGCCCTCGCCCGCGTGCAGATACACACTGCGCTCCGTGGGGGCGGCTTGCGCACCGCTTGCGGCAAATGCAAGCTTGCACGGTAAGATGGCCGAAACAAGCGAAATGCTTAATAAAAGTGAAAGTATTCGTTTTTTTTGCATAGCAAAATCTCCTTTGTGCAAATGTATTTTACCGTTTTCGGTCGGGGGTAACGCCGCGTCGGCGTTATGTACGGGTTGGTTCTCTTTCAAAAGGCATAAAGCATATACTTTATGCCTTTTGAAAGAGGGGCGGAGTGCTCCGCCGCCTCTTATCGATTTACGGAAAAATCAGTTTTGCCCCAATTCTTCCAAAGCCTTCCACGCGTTCAATACAATGGAAACGTCCTCCGCATTGATTACGCCGTCGCGGTTAAGGTCGTACTTAACCTTGTCCCATTCGCCGCTTCGGTCGTTCTTTTCGCCGAAGTACGAAACCACTGCCGACAAGTCGTAGATGTTAAGTCGGTTGTCCTTAATTATATCGCCCGCGATAAAGCTTGCGTTTTTCGCTGTTGCGCCAACGCCTGCCTCCGTTTCAAGCTCGGAGCCTGCATCCTGCACGTTGTTCCAGAAATTAACGGTTACGGCGTTGCGCTCGTTTGTATTGAGGATATGCGTTGCCTTTCTGTAGCCCGCACCGGTCACGGTTATAACATAGCGCTTATTTTGCTTAAGCACAGCCGCTATTCGGTAGTTGTCGTTCGCCTGGGCGATTGTACCGTCCGTGCCGTCGTTACCGAGGTTGTATTCGATAGTCTTATCGAGGCTTTCTCCCGAAACGGTAAGCTTCATATTCTGATATGCCGCGTTGTTGTCCTTAACGGGCAAATTCATCATTACGTTGATTGTTACCGCACATTCGGGTTCTTTGAAAGCGTCTTGAATAATTTCGTCTATCGAAAGGTTACCATCTTCAACGGTGAATACTTTGGGCAGGTTTTGCCCCTTTGTTGCAACAACCTTATTTTCGTAAGTGCCGTCCACGCCGAAGTTTACGGGGTTTTCAGAAAATCCCTCAAACGTAACCTTGCCTATGATTATTTTGCTTGCGTCTTCAACGGGGGTTTTGCCGCTCTTTAAGTTAAAGAGATACACGCCGTCTCCCTCGTCATTTACGGCAATTTTGTCGTTCGCTTCCGCAATTTCGTAGCCGATTTCGTCATTATCCGCCTTAAACTTAAGCTGTGCGGTTGTAAGCTCGCGAAGCTTTGCGTCGGCGGGAACAACCAGCGCAATGTTGTATTCGTTGGTATTGCCTATTCTTTCAAACGCTACCGATACCACCACCGCGGCCTTTTGTGCAACCTCTTCATCCAAAACGGCTTCAAGCTTCGCCGTGGGTGCAACCTTTATGCTTACAAGTTCCTTATCTTCCTCGCTTATTTCACTGCGGAACTTTATGTCGCCCGCCTGGCTGTTTGTGATTGTTACGCGCGAGGTGTCTTTAAGATTTATTGAAGAATTATTTCCAAGTTTGATTGCCGTTTCATAGCAATGGTCCGCCGTAAGAACCGCGCTGTCGTTCATATTAAGTGCCGTTCTGTTTGCGGTATGGTTACCTTCGTAAACGTGTACCTCAGACGTGCCGTTTATGTCAACCCTTGTATTAATGAACACACCGTCAAATCCGGTAACGGAAACCGTGGTGTCGTTAAGCTCGGCATCCACACCGTTGACAAAGAAGCTCTCGCGGTTGTATACTTTCGGCTCAACACCTTCTTCACTTGTAACCACACCCGTAAGCGTTACATCGGAATTG
>CAZIQC010000144.1:0-4024 GCA_964541335.1 uncultured Oscillospiraceae bacterium | reverse complement strand
TCAAGCGGCGCGTGCACGGGTAGCAAGCCGCGCGACCTTCGCATTTACGGATACGAGGGAGCGAACTGGAATCAGTACTCGATAACCCCCTCGTGGATGGGGCGAGAGTTTCTTTCAATACCTCTTGCAAGCTTCACCTTGGGCGGCAGCTCCGCCTCGTTTAACTGGGGCGCGACAAAAGGATTAAGACTGGTTTCAAGCGTTGACAATGACAACACGCTTCATTTTGACAGAATTTCCTTTTCAAACGGTGCACCCGCGGAATTTACTGCGGCGGAAGCCACAATCGAAAACGGTGCGCACGGAGTACCCGTGAAAACAAAAACGGTTGCGCTTAAATTCACAAACGGAATAAGCGAATATACAGCGCCCGATGCCGTTACCGTTACGAAAAACGGCGAACCGATTACCGACTTTTACTTTGCTTCAGCGGGGAAAACGGCGGAAATAATTTTTAAGGACGACCTTGCAGTTAATTCCGAGTATGAAATCACCGTTGACAAGCTTTTCGATATTTACGGACAGTATATCAAAGAAACCGCAACGCTGACCTTTAAGACGGAGCGCTCGGAAGAGCAGAAGCAATTTGTAAAGGATGTAAACGGCGCAACCTCTGCCGACGATGTGCTTACCATTATAAACAACAGCGGTTTCGGCGCGGATTTCGGTATCGATAACGCGGGCGAAGAGCTTGCAAAGCACACGGCAACCGTTATTTTCGAGCAGAAGACCTATGCCGATTACGATGCCGTAATCGAAATGTCGAAAACGGCGATTGACGTATTAAAGAAGCTTAACGAATGCGATATAGTTTCAATGTCCGAATTTTTGGAAAAGAACAAAGAGCTTGTTCTTTTCGGCGTGAGTGAATACGATTATTACGGGAATTTGGAGCCGCGCGAGCTTAACGAGGTGAACGCCGACTTTATATCCGACGAGGATTATCAAAGCTTTGCCGCGTTCAGAAAAGCTTTTGTGCAGGCGGTAAACGATAAAAAGAGCGAAGAAAACGAAAATAAGAACGAGGAAACGACCGAACCCTCAACCCCCGCAACAACGCCGTCGGGCGGCGGCGGAGGCGGTGGCGGCGGACGAAAAAAAACCACTGTTTTAACCGTTGTCCCCGAAGAAAAAGCGGATGAGAAGGCGGATGAGAAGCAAAACACCGAAGCGCCCGCCGTAAGTGCGGAAGAATATTTTACCGACCTTGACGAGGCACAATGGGCGAAAGCCGCCGCAAGCGAAATGCTTGAAAGAGGCGTGCTTTCAAAAGACGAAACGCGGCTTTTCCGCCCGACGGACAACGTAACGCGAGCCGAGTTCTTAAAAATGCTTGTTACGGCTTTTAACATAACGGATGATTCGGCGCAATGCTGGTTTCACGATGTAACGAAGGACGACTGGTTTTACCCTTACGTTGCGACGGCATACAGTCGCGGAATAGTTCTGGGCGACAGTGCGAACAATTTCGGTGCGAACAGCTTTATAACAAGGCAGGACGCCGCCGCAATGGCATACCGAGCGGTAAAGGCTCTCGATAAATCGATTGAGGAAGAAAAAAGCGCCGCGTCCTTTGCCGACGCTTCGGAAATTGCCGAATATGCACGCGACGCCGTTGAAAAAATGGCACGTGCGGAAATTATGAACGGCGTGGGCAACAATATGTTTGCGCCAAAGAGCCTTGCAAGCAGAGCGCAGGCGGTAAAGATCGTGTATGAGCTTATTCAAAAAACGAAAGGGGCGGCACTATGAGAATATTGAAAAGAATATGTGTAATTTCCTTTGCCGTTTCCGTTTTGTTTGCCGCGGCGGCAAACGCACAGGAAAGTAATACGGATATTGAAAGGCTGGCGGCATTCGGAATTATTGAGGAGGATTTCGCCGAAAAAGAATATATCACGCGTGCCGACTTGGTTAAATACGCCGTAAGAATGTATAACGGAGCGGATAATTTAATTGAAGGCTCTACCACGCCTTTTAAAGACGTTACCGGAGAAACCGCCGAAGCCGACTACATAGCCACGGCATATGCGCTGGGCTTTGTAAACGGAACCTCGCCCGATATGTTTTCGCCGTCCGAGCCGGCAAGCCTTTACCAGGCGGCAAAAATTATGGTAAACGTTGCGGGGTACGGTCAAATAGCCGAGCAAAGCGACGACCTTGCCGACGAATATTATGCGCGTGCGGTAAAGCTGGGTCTTTTTAAGGGGGTTAAGGCGGACGCACAGGGACGAATAACGCCCGACGCGGCGGCAAAGCTTTTTACAAACGTGCTGGAAACCGACGCGGCGGAGCTTATCACAACGGGAAAAAAATACGAGTACAAGGTGGAAAAGGATGTAACCGTTTTACAGAAAAATCTTAAAATTTACAAAAATTACGGATTGGTTGAGGCGGACGGCTTCACGTCGATATACGGCGGCTCGCCCGCGGGCGACAATTACGTGGAAATAGACGGCACGCTTTATCGCAAGGGCGAATCCCGTGCGGAGAATTGGCTCGGTTACAATACGGAGTTTTACTACAGCAACGACAATACCTACGGAGAAAACGAAATCCTTTACATTATGCCGCGCGCGGGCAGAAACACAACCGTTGAGCTGGATGCCGCGGATATTGCCGCCGTGGGAAATTACAAATTCAATTATTATACGGACGGGGGTAAAACCTTTAATTCCGAGAATTATTCCAAAAGTACCGTATGTATTTTAAACAGAAGGCAGTCCGTTTTGTCGAGCGAGGCACTGCAACCGAAAATAGGCAGAGTTACGCTTATCGACAATGACGGCGACGGCAACATAAATGTGATAAAGGTAAGTAAGTACGACCTTATAATCGCGGGCGGCGCGGCAGACGGCGACGAGCCGTTGCTTACGGACAGAAAAACGGGAAAGAATGTTTTAAAAGATGCGGAGGAGGTTACCGTTTTCAAAAACGGTAAAGCGGCCGCGGTTTCGGATATTCGCGAAAAGGATGTTGTGCTTGTTGAAGAGGCGCAAAAATCGGACACCGGCAAAAAATACGTGTACCTTTACGTAAGCGATGAAACGGTTTCGGGCATTCTTGAAGAAATTGAGGACGATTACGTGACGATAGCGGGCGGCAGATATCACACCCGCATTGCCGCAGATACGGCAAAGCTTGGGTGTGCGGGCGAATTCAGGCTGGATATTTACGGAGCGATTTGCAGCCAAAGCTTTGCAACGGACAGGGTGTACGGCTTTGTGAAAAGCAGTGAAATAAAGCACAACAATAAAGTAAACGTTAAAATCTTTACGGAAAACGACCGCTTTGTTGTTCTGGAGCTTGGGGACAGGGTTAAGCACAACGGCTCGTCCTATAAAAAGAGCGACTTTTATTCCGGAGTGCTTGCAAGCTACATAGGAATGGTGACCTACCGCGTTGGCGACAACGGCAAAATATACGAAATGAATACGCCCCAAGCCGTAACTCCGTGGACGGAGGAGCACACCGCGGCAAGCGATAACGATGTTTTTCGCCTGTCGTACGAATTGACGGACAAGGGGCAATACTACCGCGAATCGGTGGGCGCGATAGGCGCACAGATTCCCTTCGGATATTTCGGAGACGACACAAAGGTGTTTGCGGTGCCGTCACTAGACCCGAGTGCCGATGACGACGATTTCGCAATTCTTACAAAGACAAGCTTTTACAACGACGAAAGACTTGCGTGCAACGTGAGCATTTACGATAACGACGAGTTTAACACCATGGGCGCGTGTATGCTTGTGGGATATACGCCGTCGGTTAACTGGAGCGGCGAGCCGGCACTTATAACGGGTATAAAAACGGCTGTTCTCAACGACGGCGGCGAGCATTACGAAATTACGTGTATGGTATCGGGAAGCGAGCGCAAATATTACACGGACAATAAGGACATAACGTTGCCGAAAAAAGGAAGCATAGCACTGTTTAATTTTAATTCCAGGGGATATGTGAAAGGAGCGGACGTGGTATACGACGCGGCGGGCAAATACGAACAATACGGCTATTACAACGGACC
>CAZIQC010000143.1:0-4051 GCA_964541335.1 uncultured Oscillospiraceae bacterium | reverse complement strand
AAGGGACATATCGCATCCGTTAGGATATATCGCACCGCAAGGTATATCGCAAATTTCGCAAGAAATTTATATCGCTGATTTCAAGCTTTGCTTGAAATCATTATATCACACGTCATACAATAAATCAATCCAAAAATTCAAATTCATCTTTATTCTTTTCTTTGAAAATATTGTAAACCGTGTCGAAAATCTCGCCGTTGTCCACGCCCTCAAGCATTTGCTCGCCGTCAAGCTCAACAAGCTTCATAATAAAAACCTCGCCGTCAAGCTCATCGCCGTCCGTTGCGGGCACAAGCATAAAATACGTATCGTTTTCATATTCCACGCTGTCCAAAAATTCATATTCTTCTTCAACATCTTCAAATATTACTTTATTGTTTTCTTCCATTTGTTATCCTCCTCATAAGCTGTCCAAATATCCTTGCAAAATTATAACAGCGGCTATTTTGTCAACCTTGGTTTTTCGTTTTTTTCCGCTTACGCCGCCCATTTCAAGCATACGGTGCGCTTCCGTGCTGGAAAGTCGCTCGTCCCACATCACATAGTCCACCCCTATCATTTGAGCAGCCTCGCGTGCAAATTCCTCGGTGCACTGTGCGCGGTAGCCTATTGTGCCGTCCATATGCTTCGGAAACCCCACAACAAGACGCTCCGCATTGTTTTTCCGTGCAACTTCGGCAACAAGCTCAAGCTGCCGTGCACGGTCTTTTTCGCAAATTGTTTCAAGCGGCTGTGCCAAAAGCCCGAGTGCGTCGCTCACGGCAACGCCTATTCGTGCCTCGCCGTAATCCAAGCCCATAATTTTCATTTAATCACCGTATTAAGTTTAACATAATGTTTCACCGTTTGCAAGAGCTTTATTCAAATTATATACAAAAAACGGAGGTTGCCCTCCGTTTATGCCGACTTTTCGATTTTTGTTATGGACAACTCGTATGCCGTACGAACCTCAACCTCGCCTTCGGGCAAGCGCTTGTTGTAATTGCGCGACTGAAGCCTCCCCCATATCATAACGTTGCTTCCCACCTCAAGCGTTTCCGAATAAAGCGCATTCTTTCCCCAGGCAATTGCGGGAATGTAATCCGAGCGATTGAATGCGCGATTTACCGCGATAATTAAATCCGTAATTTCGCGTCCGAACGGCGTTTTTCTGTATATCGGCGTTTTGCAGACAAAACCGTTCAGAAAAATTTCGTTAGGATTTTCGGTATGCTTCTGCTCTGCGGGGCAAATTTCCTTGGCGAACACGGTCAATATCAGGCGCGTTCCGCCGGCGGTATATTTGTTATAGCTTCTGAGCTGACCGCAAATATGCACGCTTTGCCCCATTTCAAGGTGTTCTTCGTCGCACAAGGTTTTTGAAACCGTTATCGGAAGCAAATCGTCGGTTTCCGATAATCGCGGAACACGCAAAATAAACGTGTAAAAATCCTCCTCCAAAACGCTGTGACTGTAAACAGGCTCGTTTTCAATGCTTCCCGTTAATGTAATAATATTATTTTCCACGGCTGACAACTCCTTTTTATGTACACGGCTATAAAAAGTATATTCGCGCCTTGCGGTTAATATTACCGTTTTTTATTTATTCTATGCCGCAGCAAATGTGTATATATTGTTAAAGGGTGATATCTATGCCGGTAATTCGCGTTCACCGTCTTTTTTTGACCTTGGTTGTGTGCCTTGCGCTTTCGGTATGTGCGGTTTTTGCCGTTTCGAAAACCGATAAGGCATTGCCCGACACAAGGGCTTACCGTGTTGTAATAGATGCCGGGCACGGTTTTCCCGACGGGGGTGCCGTCGGTGCGGGCGGCAGTATAGAAAGCAAGCTTAATCTTAAGGTTGCGCTTCTTCTTGAAAAAAATCTCACAAAAAAAGGGTGTTGCGTCATTATGACACGCCGCGGCGAGTCCGCGCTCGAAAACGGCAAAAAAAACGATATGCAAAAGCGACTCGATATAATGCAAAGCTCCGCCGCGGACATTTTCGTAAGTATACATATGAATAAATTTTCCGACGCACGCTATTTCGGTGCACAGGTTTTATATTCACCGTTCAACGGATCCGACGCTCTTGCGCAATGTATACAAACCGAGCTTTGCCTGCTTGAGGATAACAAAAGCAAGCGCTCCGCCGCAAAAGCCCCAAGCGCGCTTTTTCTTATGAAAAACGCCACCGTGCCGTCCGTTATAGTCGAATGTGGTTTTTTGTCAAACACGGCGGAAGAGACTCTTTTAAACACCGCACATTATCAAGCACAGCTTGCCGAGGCAATATGCAGAGGAATTTTGTTTCATTTAAATTCGGGAGGTAAAAAATGAAAATATTTGTAACGGATAAATATCGCATAATAACATTTTTAATTATTTGTGTGCTTATATTCACATCCGCATTGTTTTGCTATACCGCCGCACCCGTATCCGCACCGCAAAAAAAGCTTTTGCCGATATACAGTGTCGAGCGCGAGGATAAAGCCCTGTGTATAACGTTTGACTGCGCCTGGGGTGCCGAAGATATCGATAAAATCATATCCGTTTTGAAAAAGAACGATTGTCCCGCCGCTTTTTTTGTACTCGGAACGTGGGCGCAAAACAACCCCGAAGCGGTTAAAAAGCTTGTTGCCGCCGGGCACGAAATCGGAAATCACAGCTATAATCACACTCTTTACACCACGCTTTCAATCGAGCAAATGGCGGAAGATATAAAAAAATGCGACGATGCCGTTTCAAAAATCACCGGCAGTGTGCCGTTTCTGTTTCGTGCGCCGTCGGGTGATTACAACAATGCCGTGGTGCAAGCCGCCGAAACGGCAAAAAAGCTTTATATGCAATGGTCGCTCGACAGTCTTGACTGGAAAGGCTTGACCGCCTCGCAAATAAAAGAGCGTATCGTTCCGAATGTGAAAAGCGGCGACATTATACTTTTTCACAACGGCACACCACACACCGCCGAAGCTCTTGACAGCATATTGTCCGAATTGAGAAAAAACGGGTTTACGTTTGTTAAAGCCTCGGATTTTGTTTATCGCAACGATTTCACGCTCGATCATACGGGGCGACAAATCAAAAACTAAAATAAAACGTAAGAAGCCCCGATATCAAAGCTTCTTACGTTTTATTTTACTATACTTTTTTATACAAAAACATCCGTTGCCGTATTTTCGGTTATCGGTGCTGTTTCATTTTTCTGTAGTTGCCGGGGGTTATGCCCTCCGTTTTCTTAAACACACGCTGAAACGAATTTGAATTTGAAAATCCCGTTTTCTCGCTTATTTTTTCGATTGTCATATTCGAATTTTCGAGCAGCTCTTTTGCCGCGTTTATTCTTACGCGCCGCATATAATCAAGCAGATTTTCTCCCGTTTGTTCTTTAAATGCACGTGACAAATAATTTGCCGAAATCGACAGCCTGTCGCTTATAAAATTAACGCACAAGTTCACATTTCCGTAATTTTCGCGAATAACGGCTTTTGCCTTTGCGGAAATGCCGCCGTCCGAAAGACGAACCTGTTCTATTTCTTTGCAAGCCATATCCGCCATTGTGCAAAGTGCGTCCGAAATGTCCGCATAGGTTTTGCCTTTTTCTATTTTATCCGTAAGCGGGTAAAGGCTTGCTTTCCCGCCTTGAATATTAAGCTCGTTAAACGTGTGCATTATTATCGCCGCAATTTCATATCCGCGGCATTTAACCGTGGTGGGCGAAGCAATGTTATCCTCCTTTAGGTGCAGCATTTCTCCGATAATATCTCGGCATTGCTCCTCTTCACCCGCGCGCAGTGCGTTTATCAGTTGTTTTTCGTTTATTTGATAAGACGCCTCCTCCGCAATCATCGATATATCCTCGTAAAACACGGCGGCTTTTGCACTGTCCGTCATTTGTGCGGCAAGCATTGTCCTGTCCGCCTCGGAATAAGCCGCCGCAATGTCCGAAGCAGTGGTTTTAAGCTCGCCCGCGGCTACAATAATATCTATCGAAAATTCCTCCGCCGAAATTTTTTGCACACGCTCGGCGGCGTCCGAAATTTTGCGTTTGATTTCCTCCGCCGACTTTTCGG
>CAZIQC010000142.1:0-4115 GCA_964541335.1 uncultured Oscillospiraceae bacterium | reverse complement strand
TAATCATAAATTCCTGACAGCAGACGGAATTGTCGGCGTGCTTGCCGCCGTTGATAATATTCATCATCGGCACGGGCAGTATGTGAGCGTTCACTCCGCCCAAATACCGATACAGGCTTTGTCCCGAGCCGCGCGCCGCCGCTCTTGCCGCCGCCAGCGACACAGCCAAAATCGCATTTGCGCCGAGATTCGACTTGTTTTTCGTTCCGTCAAGCTTTAAAAGTGCACCGTCAAGCGTGCGCTGACACTGTGCACTTGTGCCGACGAGTGCGTCGCGTATTGTTTTGTTTACGCTTTTTACCGCCGACAAAACACCCCGCCCGAGATAGCGGCTGTCACCGTCACGCTTTTCGTAAGCCTCGAACGCCCCCGTTGACGCGCCCGACGGCACCTTGGCACAGCCGCTTGCGCCGCCGCACAGCGTTACGCAAGCTTCCAGTGTGGGATTTCCGCGAGAATCCAATATCTCCCGCGCGTGAATATCCGCTATTTTTAAACAGTCTTTCATAAAAACCTCCCGTATCGGATTTAAAATACAGCTCCGCAAAAAAGCAAGTGACCCCCGCCGCCGCGGAGAACATCTTGCTTTTAGTTATTTCCCGATAAGAGAGATTATATTCTTTTTTTGAGGATGGCTTTGCCGTAATTTTTTTAATTTACACTGCTGTATACTTTTCCGCTCACGGGTGCGCCGCGACGCGCCTGTATCATTTCGCTTACGGTAACAAGCTGATAGCCGCGCTTTAACAAATACGGTACAATGCTTTCAACCGCCTGTGCCGTGGGAAAGTGTATGTCGTGCATAAGGACAATCGCCCCGTCGGAGGCATTGTTCATCACGCTTTTAAACGTTTTTTCGGCGGAGCGCGTTTTCCAATCGAGCGTATCCACCGACCACATCACCGCCGCCATAGCCACGCTTGAAAGCACACCGCTGTTGTATGAGCCGTAGGGCGGTCTGTACAAGGTGGGGTATACGCCGGTTGCATTGTAAACGGCGGCATTTGTTTTGGATATTTGGCTCGATACCGTGCCGGATGACGATTTTGCGAGGTTTACGTGACTCCACGTGTGATTGCCGATTTCACAGCCGAGATCTGCGGCGCGACAAACCGTGCTTTTATACGCGGCAACGCTGTGCCCCTGCACAAAAAACGTTGCCCGTGCGCCGTATTTTTCCAAGCACGACAATATTTTGTCGGTGTATTTGCCGGGTCCGTCGTCAAAAGTAAGCGCAACCATCGGGCGCGCGGGGTCAACCTTTCCGCCGCCGTAATACCAGCCAACCTTGTTGTATTCCGCCGCTTTGTCGTACGGAACGTATATTATTCTGCCGTCATCCGCAAACATCAGTTGCATTACGTCGGTTTTGCGCTTGCTCCAGCCCTTTGCCTCGGCATCAGCAATATAGTCCGAAAATACGGTGTGCTCGTCGCCGTCGACATCGTACATTGTTACGGAAACGTCGCTTATGTTATAATACCAACCGACCTTATTGTATGCCTCGCCGAAATCCTTATACACGGTAAGACTTCTGCCGTCGGTGGCATACATTGTAAGCGTTACCTCGTCGTAGGTGTCGTACCAGCCCACATCGCGGTATGCCTGCCTGTAAAATGCGGGAATTTCTATCGTTCTGCCGTCGGTGGCGTACATTGTTATAAGCTGTGCTTCCTCGTAGCTTTCATACCAACCGACCTCCTTGTACAAATCGGCAACGGTTGAAGACACGCTGATGGTTCTGCCGTCGGTGGCATATAATGTAACGTCGGATGCCGCAAACGTGAGAAACGAGCTGAAAAACAAATACATTGAAAGAAGCAAGCATATTATTCTTTTCGACATTCGACCACCTCGTTAATCAAACGTTAAACCGAAACAGCACCACGTCGCCGTCGTTCATAACATATTCCTTGCCCTCGCTGCGCACAAGCCCTTTTTCCTTTGCCGCCGCAAGAGAGCCGCACTCGGTTAAATCTTTAAACGACACAACCTCGGCACGAATAAAGCCCTTTTCAAAATCGGTATGTATTTTTCCCGCAGCCTGCGGAGCCTTGGTTCCTTCGGTAATCGTCCAGGCGCGTACCTCGGGCGCGCCCGCCGTGAGATAGCTTATCAGCCCGAGGAGCTTGTAGCTTTTTTTGATAAGCCTGTCAAGTCCCGATTCGCTAAGCCCCATTTCTTCGAGGAAAAGTTGCTTTTCATCTGCGTCGAGCGTGCTTATTTCCTCCTCTATGCGTGCGGATATGGGCAAAACCTCTGCCCCTTCGGCGGCGGCAATCTCTTCAACATTTTTTACATACGGGTTGTTTTCTATTCCTTTTTCAAAATCATTTTCGGAAACATTTGCCGCATAAAGCACGGGCTTTGCGGTAAGCAGTGCAAGCTCGCGCACAAGCTCGGCCTCCTCGGGCGTTGTTTCAACGGAGCGCGCAGGTTTTCCGCTCTCCAGTGCGGCTTTAAAGCGTTTCCACAGCTCAAGCTCGGCCGCATACTTTTTGTCGCCCGATTTCATCATTTTAAGCGTGCGGTCTATGCGCTTGTCCACACTTTCGAGGTCGGCAAAAATAAGCTCCAGGTTTATTGTTTCGATATCACGCGCGGGGTCTACACTTCCGTCCACGTGAATAATGTTTGTGTCGTCAAAGCAACGCACAACGTGAACTATTGCGTCAACCTCGCGAATGTGCGACAAAAACTTGTTGCCCAATCCCTCGCCGCGGCTCGCTCCCTTGACAAGCCCCGCAATATCCACAAATTCGACTATTGCCGGAGTTACCTTTTCGGGATTGTACATTTCTTTTAAAATATCAAGCCTTTCGTCGGGAACGCTTACCACGCCCACATTCGGCTCTATGGTGCAAAATGGGTAATTTGCGCTCTCCGCTCCCGCCTTTGTTATGGCGTTAAAGAGTGTGCTTTTGCCGACGTTCGGCAAACCGACTATTCCTAATTTCATTTTTATCTTCTCCTCACATAAGAGTTTTGCTTTAAATGCGATATATTTTCGTTTTACGGAAAACGCAATATAACCTCATTTTATCCAATTGCGATATCATTATATCACGCCGCCGCCGAAAAGTCAATCGCGTATAAAGTAACATCGCCGCCGCTTGACCGAAATAAGCCGAGCTTTGTTTCGGTCGTTTAAAAATTGTCTTTGAGCGGTTTCCAATCTTCGGTTGACATATCATCGGTATATTCGGAATTGTTGATATACAGCTTATCGTTTTTATCTCGTACAAATCCCCATTTAATATTGTGTTTCTCGGCATAGCATTTAAATGCGGCAAATTTATTTTCAACCTGTATATCGATGTTTTTACTCTGTCCCGCTATTTCTCCGCCTTTGGTTTCTATTATCCAAACTTCTCCGTTTGTTTTCTTAATGATATAGTCCGGATAAAACAGCCATTGTTTACCGAGTGTCCCGATATAGCAAACCGAAAAGTATTGTTGTCCCGTGTCGCCGTTCTTATAAACCCAGTCAATATCTTCACATTCTTCACAATAACGCTCAAAAAGCCTTTCACACTTTGACCGTATTCCCTCAACAATCATCGCGGAGGAATAATCCTTGTAGGCATTATTGATAAATTCTTCAACATCTGTTTCCGTGCTGTCATAACGATACAGCTCCTGTTCGGGCAAATGAAATGTTGCCGTCTTAGGTGCAAAAACCATCCCTTGCTGAACACCCGTCATAGCAACCGCTTCCCGAAAATCAACTTTTAACTTGTGCTCATTGTTTATTACAAAAGCATAATACTCCGCCGTAGTCAGGGACAAAAGCTTATTCGGTACAATAACGCTTTTTCTGAACAGGCGTTCAAGAATTACCTTTGTTTTCTGTGTTGTCATTCCTATAATTGATTTTAAAACATCAACCGAGTGCAAAAGTTCAATGCCGTGCTTATGGGTATTAACCGTTCTCACGGTTTGACGATAATTTGCCTCTTGTTCGGATAATATGCTGTCGGTTGTAATGAATTTCCCCTCCAGCATTTTGCCGACAATTTCTTCGCTGAAGCTATATCCTGCTTCCTCCAAACGCAAGCGGTTATTCTGCTTATCCGATGACAGCTTATATTTTTCCGTCAAATATTTGTGTATTT
>CAZIQC010000141.1:0-4121 GCA_964541335.1 uncultured Oscillospiraceae bacterium | reverse complement strand
AAATGTCGGAAATTTCGGTGTAGCTCTCTTTTTGAGAAAGCGAAGCGTATATTTTGTCAACCGAAAGCTCGCGGGCGGCGGCACGGTACTTTTCATATCCGGAATAAACAAACAGTCCCGCCGCGACTATGAGAAAAAGCAAGATAAGCCTGAATATTTTTTTTAAAAACATCGTGCCGACTCCTTTCTGTTGCAACTAAGTATATAATATCTCGGTTGCCGCCGCTTTTCAAGCAAAAAATCAATGTTTTTGCTTTATATAAGCAAAATATTTATTGAAATCGGCAAATTTTTGTTTTATACTGAAATAAACTACTATTTGACGGAGGTTTTTTTATGTATAATCCCGACGAAAAAATTATACAGTTCGGCGAGGGCGGCTTTTTGCGCGGCTTTGCCGACTGGATGCTTGACATTGTGAACGAAAAAACGGATTTTTGCGGCAAGGTTGTCGTTGTGCAGCCCATTGAAAAGGGTATGTGCGATATGCTTTCGGCACAGGGATGCGCTTATACGCACATATGCCGCGGAAGCGAGGGTGTGGACACGCGCAAAATAAACGTAATATCGCGCTGTGTAAAGCCGTACGATAATTTTGAGGAATACCTTTCTCTTGCCGAAAATCCGAATTTCCGCTTCGTTATATCAAATACAACGGAGGCGGGCATTTGCTTTAACGAAAACGACAAGGCAACCGACGCGCCGCCGTCGACCTTCCCCGCCAAGCTTACACTTCTTCTCAAGCGCAGATTTGACCTCGGACTGGGCGGCTTTGTATTTTTGCCGTGCGAGCTTATCGACAAAAACGGCGCCGCACTCAAAGAAGCCGTTTTGCGCTACGGTGAGCTGTGGAACTGCGGAGATGCCTTTGCCGAATGGATAAAGAACGAAAACATCTTCTGCAACACACTTGTGGACAGAATAAACACGGGCTATCCCAAGGATGAGAAGATAGAGCTTGGCTATGAGGACAATATGCTCAACACCTCCGAGTATTTCCACCTGTGGGTAATTGAGGGGTACGACCGCCTTTTTGACAGGTGCGGCCTTAACGCAATACTGACAAACAACCTTGCAATGTATCGCACGCGCAAGGTGCGTATATTAAACGGGGCGCACACCTCGCTTGTGCCGTACGCCCTGCTTGAGGGCTTTGATACCGTTAAATCCTGTATCGATGATGAGAGAATGTGCGCGCACATCAAAAAGTGCGTATATGACGAGATAATTCCCACACTCGACCTTGAAAAGAGCGAGCTTGTCGACTATGCCGACAACGTGCTTGTGCGCTTTGCAAACCCCTACATAAAGCACTATCTTTCGTCGATTGCGCTTAATTCCGTAAGCAAGTTCAGGGTGCGGGTGCTGCCCTCAATTCTCGAATATATCAAGCGTTACGACAAAATGCCCGAAACGCTCGTATTCTCGTTTGCGAAGCTTCTCGAATTTTACAAAACGGATATAACGAATGATGACCCCGAGGTGTGCCGCTTTATGAAAAGCGCAAGCCTTGACGATATTTTGAAAAACACCGAGCTGTGGGGTACGGATTTGTCATTCCTTAAAAGCGAGGTGCAAAAATATGCTGATAAATAAGGCGGACAATGTGGCGGTTAACCTTGAAAACGGGCACAAATACGCCGTGCGCGACCTTGCCGAAGGGGAAAACGTCATAAAATACGGACAGCCGATAGGACATACCACAGCACCCGTAAAGGCGGGCGAGCACGTGCATACGCATAATATGAAAACCAATTTGTCGGGCACGCTTGAGTATACCTACACTCCCTACGAGGGGCAAGTTGCCCCGCAAAAAACGGAGCGCACGTTTATGGCATACGAGCGCAAAAACGGCGACGTGGGCATAAGAAACGACATATGGATAATCCCGACGGTGGGCTGTGTAAACAGCATTGCACAAAAAATTGCCGCCGAAACGGGGGCAAAGGCTTTTACGCACCCGTTCGGCTGTTCTCAGCTCGGTGACGACCAAAAAACAACGCAGCTCGTACTGCGCGGACTGATCAATCACCCGAATGCGGGCGGCGTGCTTGTTTTGGGCTTGGGTTGCGAAAACAACAACATAGCCGTGTTTAAAGAAGTTCTCGGAGAATATGATAAGGAGCGCGTAACCTTTTTAAACGCCCAAGACTGCGAAGACGAGGTTAAAGAGGGGATAAACGCCGTGCTTGAGCTTAAGCGGCGGACAGACGCGCAAAAGCGCGTTCCCGTTAATATTTCCAAGCTGAAAATAGGTCTTAAATGCGGCGGAAGTGACGGCTACAGCGGCATAAGCGCAAATCCCCTTGTGGGAAGACTGTCGGACAAGCTCATTTCCTGCGGCGGAAGCTGTGTTTTGACGGAAGTTCCCGAGATGTTCGGCGCGGAGCACCTTTTGATGAAGCGTTGCGTAAATCGCGAAACCTTTGACAAAACGGTGGCTCTTATAAATAATTTTAAGGAATATTTTATACGGCACAATCAGGTTGTATACGAAAATCCCTCCCCAGGGAATAAGGCGGGCGGCATAACCACGCTGGAGGAAAAGTCGCTCGGCTGTGTGCAAAAGGGCGGTCTTTCGCCCGTTGTCGACGTGCTTGACTACGGCGACACACTTCAAAAAAACGGGCTTTCGCTCTTAAACGGCCCCGGCAACGACATAGTTGCCATAACAAACCTTGCCGCCGCGGGCGTGCATATGATACTGTTTACGACGGGACGCGGAACGCCCGTGGGCGCACCCGTTCCCACGGTTAAAATATCCACAAACACGGCTCTTGCCGAGCATAAAAGAGGGTGGATTGATTTTGACGCAGGTCCTACGCTGTGCGGGCAGGAGCTTACGGACGAGCTGTTCGAATTTTGCACAGAGGTTGCCGAAGGGCGGCTTACAAAGAACGAACAACACGGCTATGAGGATATTTCAATCTTTAAAGACGGAGTAGTGCTGTAAAACACATTTCTTTGCGAATAAAAAACGACAGAGCATATCGAAAATCCCGCAAACGGTATTGAAAATCCGTTTGCGGGAAATCAATATGCTCTTTGTTTATTGCAAAAATTTAATCGCCTTGCAAGCCGTTCTTTTAAAAAATTTTCCGATAACGTATTGAAAAATTTTTAATTATACGTTACAATGATTTCAAGCTAAGCTTGAAATCAGCGATATAAATTTCTTGCGAAATTTGCGATATACCCTATGGGTGCGATATATTGCATTGCAATGCAATGCGATATGTGCCTTACGGCACGAGATAAAGGAATTTATATCATATCGCAACCGAATGAAATGGGGTTATATCGCATTTTCGGCAAAACGAAAATATATCGCGCGAGCGAAGCGAGTATATCGCCGAAACAATGTCGGCATCTGAATTGTTCACTGATTTTACAATGAGTATATACCGTACATCAATGGTCGATGCAAGGGGCTTTTCGAAAAAATACAAAAATTTTATACAGGAGCTTTTATGAATAACAAAAATTTGTTTTCCGTGGGAGAAATCGCCAAATCGCTCGGCGTAACAAGAAAAATTATACTGAATTACGAAGCAAAGGGACTGATAACGCCGGACAAAAGAGACGGCGCGGTGGGCAACAGATATTACACCATCGACACCTTTACTCAAATTCGCACTATCAGGCTGTTTCAAAATTTAGGACTGTCGCTTAACGAAATAAAAGACTATTTTGACGATAACGCCGACCTTACGACGTTTATAAAGCATTTGGAAACAATGCGCGATGACATAAACGCCACCATAGAAAAGCTGAATGAAAGAGCGGGCAAAAACAAAAATCAAATACGCGAAATCAAAATCGAGCGGCAAACCGTTTTCATCAAAAAATATCATACGCACAGCATTGATGAAAGAACCGTGATTTTAAGAGAAACCGCGCTGGAGGCTATGCGAGAATACGAAACGGACATTACGCGCCGAATGTACTTTATCGAATATCCGCTGAAAGATACGGACGATTTAACCTACGCCGTGGCGGTTGCGCCCCAAAGCACGGGCGAAAATATATTGAATATTCCGAGCTTTAACGCAATTTCGTTTTTTCATCACGGAGCGTACGAGGATATTCCGAAAGCAAGAGCGGCGCTTACGGCTTACGCC
>CAZIQC010000140.1:0-4145 GCA_964541335.1 uncultured Oscillospiraceae bacterium | reverse complement strand
TGCGTACGATTTGCATTACTTGCTCCTGGTAAACTATACACCCGTAGGTCATTTCCAAAATATCCTTCAACAAAGGGTGCTTATATCGGATGTTTTTCGGGTTGGTTTTGTTTTTAATATATGCGGGGATAAAATCCATCGGACCCGGACGGTACAGCGCAATTCCCGCCGTAATATCTTCTATGTTTTGCGGATTGAGTCGCTTCATAAAGCTTCTCATACCGGCACTTTCAAGCTGAAAAACGCCGTCTGTATCACCGTTTGAAATCATTTCGTAAACCTCGGGCACATCGTAGGAAATATTTTGCATATCAATGCTTATTCCCATAGATGCGGCAATTTTTACGGTATCGTCTATTACGGTAAGATTTCTTAAGCCGAGGAAATCCATTTTTAAAAGACCGAGTTCCTCCACGGTATCCTTGGTGTACTGTGTGGATATTATATCGTCGCTTCGTTGCACGGGCACATATGTGCTTACGGGGTTTCCCGCTATTACGACGCCCGCGGCGTGCGTTCCGACTTGGCGGGGCAAGCCCTCAACGGCACGCGCCGTATCGACAAGCTCTTTTATTTGCGGTGATGATGAATATGCCGCCTTAAGCTTGGGATTTTCGAGAGCCATTCCGAGCGTTACTCCAAGCTCCGTCGGAACCATTTTAGCTATTTGGTCAACCTCGTTGTAAGGCATTCCGAGAACACGCCCGCAGTCGCGTATTGCGCCGCGCGCTTTCATCGTGCCGAATGTGCCTATTTGACTGACATTGTCCGCACCGTATTTTTCTATAACGTAAGAAATAACCTCGCCACGTCGTTTCGGGCAAAAATCAACGTCGATATCGGGCATACTCACTCTTGCCGGATTTAAAAAACGTTCAAAAATTAAATTATACCTCAAAGGCTCAATGTCGGTTATGCCGAGACAGTACGAAACAACGCTTCCCGCCGCACTTCCGCGTCCCGGGCCGACCGGTATTCCGTTGCTCTTTGCGTAATTTATAAAATCCCATACGATTAAAAAATAATCGGTAAATCCCATATTTTTTATGACGTTCAGCTCATAATCCATACGCTCGGAAAGTCCGGGTGTTATATCGGAATAGCGGGTTTTCATTCCGTTTTCGCAAAGTGTTTTCAAATATTCGAAATGATCCGCATTGTCGGGCACGTTGTAAGACGGTAAATGCTTTTCCCCGAATTCAAAATCAAAATTACACTTTTCGGCAATTTCAAAGGTGTTGTCCACGGCTTCGGGCGCGTATGCGAAAAGCTCGCGCATTTCCCGTTCGCTTTTAAGGTAAAATTCTTGGGTTTCAAAGTGCATTCTGTTTTCATCGTCAAGAGTTTTACCCGTTTGTATGCACAGCAAAACGTCCTGGTAGTGCGCATCCTCGCGTGAAAGATAGTGTGCGTCGTTTGTTGCGACAAGCGGTGTATTCGTTTCGCGCGCAAGCGAAACAAGCATAGGGTTAAGCTTTTTTTGTTCTTCTATAAAATGGTCTTGAAGCTCTATATAAAATTCGTCGAAAATATCCTTGTATTCTTCAACCTTTTTATATGCGGCTTCTTTATCACCGCGCAAAAGCGCACGCGGAATTTCGCCCGCAAGGCATGCCGAAAGCGCTATTATTCCGCCCTTATATTTACGTAATACTTCCAAATCGACGCGCGGCTTGTAGTAAAAACCGTCGATAAAGCCCGCCGAAACTATTTGAATTAAATTATCGTAGCCCTGTTTGTTGCGACACAAAAGAACAAGGTGATTTGCCTCGTTATCACCGCCGCGACCGCTTCTGTCGAGCCGATTTTTCGTTACGTAAACCTCGCAGCCTATTATGGGCTTTATATTTTCCGCCTTGCACGCCTTGTAAAAATCCACAGCACCGTACATAGCGCCGTGGTCGGTAAGTGCGATTGCGCTTTGACCAAGCTCTTTTGCTTTTTTTGGCAACTCGCTTATTCGGCACATACCGTCAAGCAGACTGTATTCACTGTGTACATGTAAATGTGTAAACATACCTTTCTCCGTTTCTCGCGTTATTCGTTCGGCTTGTTATCGCTTGCAAGCTTCAATATTTTGTTCATACGCCTGTTTACGGTGCTTTTGCTTATCGGCGGCGACATCATTTCGCCAAGCTCGGCAAGGTTGCATTGCGTATTTTTAAGTCTCAGCATTGCAAGCGTCTTAAGCTCGTCTTGCAATGCTTCCCAGGCAGGGCTGTTTGCAAGCTTTTCTATTGCGGCACATTGAATTGCGGCGGTTTTTATCGTTTTGTCGAGATTTGCCACACGGCAGTTGAATATTCTGTTTGTTTGATTGCGATAATCCTTTTCAACCTGTGCCGCCATAAGCTTAAGCACGCTCGACTGCGCCCCGACAAGCCCCAAAAATCGCGTTACGGAATCGCAATCATTGAGATACGTTACAAAATATTCTTTTCGTTTTACGGTGTTTGCCGCAATATCGAGGCTTTCAAGTATTTCCGCCGCAATATACGCCATATTTTCGTTGACCGTAAAAAGCTCGCACGAATAGTTCTTTTCTGGCGATGTGATTGTTCCGCTTACGATAAATGCAAAGCGTAAAAAAGCGCGTTTATCGGCTTCGCTTTCTATAATTTCTTCATCAAGCTCTATATCACCGCGAGATGATATATAAACGCCAAGCCCTTCCGCCGCGTCCTTCGGTACTCTGATTTCATAAGTATTTTTCTTTTCGGAAACATCTATAGTAATTCTTAAGTTTTGTGTTTTTTTCAGAAGAGCTTGTATGCGCGCCGTGTTTTCCGCGCGGGACGACCTTATCAAAATGCAGTCGCTCTCCGTATTTTCACCGAAAATAAGCATTGCGGCAAGCTCGGCCGTTGCTTCGGAAACACTCTTTATGTTTAAATTGCACATTTCGTCCTTTACTTCGGACGAAAACGTTTTTTTCATAAAAATCAACCCTCTGCAATATCTCTGTGCCTTACGGTTGCGCTGTAATTCTTTTTGGAAAGGTCGTCGGCAACGGCTTGCGCAATTGCAACACTGCGGTGCTTGCCGCCCGTACAGCCGACGGCTATTACAAGCTCGCTTTTCCCTTCTTGTATATAATGCGGAATAAGCATTTCGAGCATTTCCGACAGCTTTTTCAAAAACAAGCCTGTTTGCTCGTATTTCATAACAAAATCGCGCACCGGGGCTTCCGTGCCGTTATGTTGGCGCAGATTTTCAATGTAAAACGGATTCGGTAAAAAACGCACATCGAAAACAAGATCCGCGTCTATCGGAATGCCGTATTTAAATCCGAACGACTCCACCTGTATACCGAAATAACCGTTTTTGTCATCATCTCCGAATATTTGAGCAACTATCTGCTTAAGCTCACGCGTAAGCAAGCGCGACGTATCCAAAATATGAGTTGCTTTTTCCCGCATATCGGAAAGAAGCACTCGCTCAAGCTCTATTCCCGTTTCGGTATTTCCTTGTGGAGAAAGAGGGTGTTTGCGTCTGGTTTCTTTGTATCTTTTGACAAGCACGGACGGTGTTGCCTCAAGGAACAAAATTTCATAGGGAAAGCCCTCGCTTTCAAGCTGTGAGAGTGCGTCTCCTATTTTTTTCAGTGCTTCTCCGCCGCGTATATCCATAACAACGGCTACGTTTTCAAAGGTTTTTTCAGCATAGCACATTTTAGCAAACGGCACCAAGAAAACAAGAGGCATATTGTCGATACAATAATATCCCATATCCTCCATAAAATGCATAACTTGTGTTTTGCCTGCGCCGCTCATACCTGTTATAATCACAAATCGCATTTACAGCAAGCCTCCTATTCCCAGTATTTAACCTCGGGTTCCAAGCTTACACCCGTTTCGGTATATACGGTTTCCTTAACAAATTCGATAAGGCGCAAAATATCCTCGGTGGAAGCGTTGCCTTTGTTTACGATAAATCCGGCGTGCTTATCGCTTACGCGTGCTCCGCCGATTTCCTTACCTTTAAGCCCGCACTGTTCTATCAGTGCGGCGGCAAAATACCCGTTCGGGCGCTTGAATGTACTGCCCGCGCTCGGATATTCGAGAGGCTGTTTTTCACGTCGGCGCTGTGCAAGCTCCTTCATTTTTTCGCTTATTCGATCGGGATTGTCCTTTTTCAGGCAAAGA
>CAZIQC010000139.1:0-4192 GCA_964541335.1 uncultured Oscillospiraceae bacterium | reverse complement strand
CTCACCGCAATAGGTGATGACGGCGAAATCGAGCTTGACGGCACGCCCTATCGCTTAAGCGAAGAGGCTGACGGCATTTTCGCCATAGCCGCCGCCGATTTAAAGCTCGGCGTGCGCCGCACCTGGCACCTTGATGCCGACGGCAGAGTTTTTTCCTTTGACGCGGAAAACACAACCGACGGCACATATGCCTATATAATGAAAACCGCCAAAAAGAGCGATATGGCACGTTGCCTGGACATAAAGCTTCTTATCGGCGGCACATATACCGAAATAGAGGACGAAACCTCCACAGAAACGGAGCTTGAGGACAGAATGATACAACAGCTCGAAAACGAGGGTGTCGTTTTTATGCAAACGGCAAGCAAAATAAAGATAGACGATTACCGCTACACCGCGGACGAAGCCGCCGCCGTTTTGACGGAGGGCACGGTGATAAAATATTTCACCGATGAAAACGGCAACATCAACAAGGTGGAAACCGCCGTTTTGTGGGGCGAAACGGGCATTACCGAGCGCACCTACGTGAAAAAGTACAATCTTTTCGAATGTGACGGCGGCGGGGCATTTACCATCGACAAAAACACCGCCATACTCAATATCCCCAAGGAAGACCCCGACTACGGCATTTATATGATAGACTCCGACTGCTACGTAAAAACCACGCTTAAGGACGAAACAGAGTACACGGCGCAGGCATATAACTATAACACCGACACCAAGTCTGCCGCGGCGGTTGTTATTCGCCAGGATATGTCGAGCGACGCCGCACCCGAGATAACGAGCGCAACACCGCCCGCACTTGTTACGCGCGTATGGGGCAAAACCACCGCCGACGGCGACTCCGTTAATATGATAACGGCGCTCCGCTACGGTGCGCTCAAGGATTTTGAGTGCCGCTCGGAGGTGGATCTTTCAAACATAAAAAAGGGCGACGTTGTAAAATTCACCACGGACGGACTTGACCGCATTGCAAAAGCGGAGCTTGCCGAAAGGCTGGAGCGTTCTTTGTTGCCCTATCACAAAAATGCGGGCGGTATGGACGAGGTAATGTTCGGCTATGTGCAAAGCGTGGAGCTTGACACAATAACCGTAAACTCCTCCACAATGGAGAGCATTATCACCTTAAGTCTGGACGGAAACGGCACCGGCGAGCGCACCTTCGGCGTGGCAAGCCGCAAATCACAGCCGCCAGTATACGTTTACAATCTCGATTACGGCACGGGATATGTGGGCACATTCAAAAATCTGCGCTCGGTGGATATGTCCGATATGCAAAATGCCAATATGGCGCTTATTTATGCAAGCAGCAGTGAAGTAAAGGCAATAATCATTGTCAACTAAAGGGAGGAATATGTGATGAAAAGAGCATTTACTTTATTTTTAATATGTGCGCTTTGCTTTGCGCAGTGCTTCACGGCAAGCGCAAAGCTTGAAAAGGTTTACTTTTTTGACGATACATATACCGCCGAGCTTGATGACAGCGTTGCAAGCCTTTATACGGGCGGCTTTTGGGATTACGCTCGGGGCGTTTACCTTATAGAAGGCTCGTCCGCCGCGGAAACGCAGATGACGCGCGCCTGCAATATAACCGGCGAGGTTGTCACCATTTCGGCAACGTTTGTTTTGCACGGAACGCACAATATGCAAATGCGCCTTTACGACGGCACAACGCTTTTTCAGCAAATGCATTTAAACCCGAACCAATCCGCCATAAGCGTGCGCAAAAGCCCGTCGGGCTATGTGTCGGTATGTAACAACGCGGGCAAATACCTGCCCGATAAGGAATACACCTTTGAAATAGAGATAAATTTGGAAAAAAACACCGGCAGAATGCGCATTACCGACAACAACGGCACGTTCGGCGCGTGGTACGATATTGAAATAGTGGCGACAATATCCGCCGTTACAAAATGGAACTGGATATACGGCGGCTCCTCCGTGGGCAGCAGTACCGATATTGTGAGAATGGCGGCATGGACCGAGGAGGACATCCCCACCGACGAGGAAGCGACCGCCTTTGTGCAAGACAGCCTGCTTTTGGGCGATTTGTCCAATATTTCGGGCAATATGTCACTTCCGACAAAGGGCGCATATTCCACGGATATATCCTGGACAAGCAGCAGCACCCATCTCAGTGCCGACGGCACGTATACCCGCCCCGCCGCCGACGAAAATGTAACGCTTACGGCACGCATAACACGCGGCACAGCCGAAAAAACCAAGGACTTTTCCTTTACGCTTTATTCGGACGACGCCGTGCGCGTAAAAAACGATATTGCCGCGCTGTATATAAGCGGGATTGACAAAATCACGGGCGACCTCACTCTTCCCGATGAGGGCGAGGCGGGTTCAAGCATAACGTGGACAAGCTCCGCCCCCGATACAATATCGGCAAGCGGCGCGGTTGTGCGCCCCACCGCAGAAAAATCGGTTACGCTTACGGCAAGCGTTTCTCACGGGGCTTATACCGAGGAAAAAGCGTTTTCCTGCACGGTTGCGGCAAGTGATGCCACCCCCGAGGAGAGCGGCACAAAAACAACGGAAAAGAGCATATTTACCGCGAATGCTCCCGCGGGATTTACCTTTAAAGACTGCGGCATAAAAAACGGCGCACTTTTGCTTGCAAAAACGGATGATGACACCGCACCGTCGGCACAAAAGCTGTTCGACCCGCGCCCGGGACACAAGGCGTATGTGCAAATAACCTTTGCAATGCAAGGCGAGCGCGATAAAATTATGAACCTACAGCTTACGGGAAGCGCCGCAGACGGAAGCAGCAGGGAGATACTTGCCGCACAGCTCAGAACAGGAAAGGGACTTTTGCAAAAAAACACGAACGGAGAGTATGAGGCATTGCCGAATGCCGCGGCAAAAGCTCTCGACGCGGGTAAGCTGTACACCGTTCGCTGGGAGGTCAACACCTATACCCACACGCTTGATACCTATATCGACGGCACGCTTGCGGCGCAAGACCAACCGACGGACGAAAAGGCGGTTGATATAAGCAAGCTCACGCTTGAGGCGAGCAAGCAAAGCGGCGCGGGAATGATTGTGTTCGCCGTGGAGGCGGGTACAACCGAAAGCTACCGCGAAATGTTAAAGGCGGATATGGCGGCGCTTAATATTGCCGACACCCTGACGGATAACATAAGCGTAAGCACAAGGGGCGCAAAATACAATTCCGCCATAGAGTGGAGTTCAAGCTCGGTTGCGGCGGTTTACGAAAACGGCGGCTTTGTGATAACTCGTCCCGCCGCAACCGAGCAAAATGCAAGCATAACAATCACCGCCACACTTACGAACAACGGCATAACCGCAACAAAAGCATTTAACGTTACAATCCCGCGCGAAAAATCGACCGACGAGGCGTTGAGCGCGGCAGAAAACGCGCTTACGGAAGAATACGTAAAAAATCTCAACGAATCGCTCGGCAACGTTTCGACAGATTTAAAAATGCCGACCGAATGGGAGGAGGGCACAACCCTTTCTTGGACAAGCTCCGACGAGAGCGTTATAAGCACCGTCGGCAAGGTTGAGCGGCGATTTTTCGACGGAGAAAGCAAAACGGTTACTCTTACCGCAACGATTTCCAAGAACGGCGAAGCGCGCACAAAGACATTTACGGCAACGGTACAAAACATCGGCTACGACAACATTCTTTCGGGGAAAACGTTGACTGCCGGCAGTACAAAGGACAAAAGCTTGCCCGCGTACGCCGCCGACGGCGACACCTCCACCGTGTGGAAACCGCACACGGGAGATACCGAGCCGTATATACAGGCAGACCTCGGCACGGCTACGATTATGAACCGCGCAACGGTAAGCCTGACGGGCGGCGCAAAGGCAACGCTTCTCGTTTCGCAAAACGGCACGCACTGGGAAACCGCCGCGGCTGAATTTGACGGCGAGGCGATATTCACCCCCGTAAGGGCGCGATACGTGCGCATTGCGCTTTCGGGAAGCAATCCCGAGCGCGGCATTGCGGAAGCGGCGGTATCCGCACTTTACAACGACGAGCTGTGCGTTATGCTCGACGCGGAAAAAATAAGCTTTTCGGATAAAACAAACGTGACGGGCAACATAACGCTTCCAAACGTAACGCCCGAATACAACAGCACGATAACGTGGACGTCGGGCAATACAAGCATATTGTCGAACACGGGCGCGGTAACGCGCCCCGCGGCGGACA
>CAZIQC010000138.1:0-4211 GCA_964541335.1 uncultured Oscillospiraceae bacterium | reverse complement strand
TGAAAAAACGTTTTTCCGAAAGCGGGATAAGCTCTTTTCAGGACTATGAGGTGCTGGAGCTTTTGCTGTTTTATTCAATACCGCAGGGCGATGTAAAGCCGCTTGCAAAGGAACTTTTGGACAAATTTCATACCTTGCGTGCCGTGTTTGACGCAGATAAGGAGTCGTTGCGGCAAATTAAGGGCGTGGGTGAGCACACGGCAACGCTTTTGCACCTTGTGCCGCAGCTTTCACAGCTTTATTTGTCGCTCGGTTCGCGCAATACGCGCACAATCAAAACGGTTGACGAGGCGGGACGCTACGTGTGCGATATGATAGGCGCACGGGCAACGGAGGAGTTTTGTGTGCTGTGCTTGGACGCAAGATGCAGACTTTTGGCATTTGAATGTGTGGAAAAGGGCACGGTTGCACAGGCAAACGTTTATCCGCGAAAGGTTGTGGAGTGTGCCGTAAGGAATAAAAGTGTAAACGTTATACTGGCGCACAATCACCCCACGGGGATTATGCAAGCCTCCGAAAGCGACAGACAGGTCACGCAGAAAATATACGACATTCTCGAAAATATCGGAATTGGCTTGCTCGACCACATTATTGCGGCGGGCGGAAACGAATTTTACAGTATGGGCAGAAACGGCATTTTGCCGGAATGGAAAGGAATTGATGTATTATGACATTGGCACAGCTTCAAAAGGATATGGTTGCCGCAATGAAAGCGCAGGACAAGGTGCGAAAGGGCGTAATTTCGTCGCTTATTGCCGCGGTGAAAAAATACGGCATTGACAACGGCGTGCGTAACGACATTACCGAAGAAATGACGGACAGCGTTATTTTAAAGGAATTGAAAAGCGCACAGGAGCAGCTCGACACTTGCCCGAAGGACCGCACGGAGCTTATTGCGGAATATGCGAGAAACTGCGAAATAATCAAGGAATATGCTCCACGGCAGATGACGGAGGACGAAATACGCGCCTTTATTCTTGATAAATGCGCACAGGTTGTCGAAACGAAAAACAAGGGTATGATAATGAAAACCGTTATGGCGGCTCTAAAAGGAAAGGCCGACGGAAAGCTTATCAACGCCGTGGTCGCGGAGCTTTGCAAATGATAAGGATGCTGCCGTGCTGCCGAATGCAGTGCGGCAAATTTATGTAAAGAAGTGGTGGGTATGGATTACAGCGTATTTAAGGATTTGGCAATTATTATCGTGGCGGCAAAGCTGATGGGGCTTTTTGCAAGGAAAATCAACGTGCCGCAGGTTGTGGGCGAAATTTTGGCGGGACTTATCATAGGTCCGAGCGTGCTCGGCTTTGTTAAGCAAACGGATTTTTTAATGCAAATGGCGGAAATCGGTGTTATTTTGCTTATGTTTTCGGCGGGTTTGGGAACGGATTTGCGCAGTATGGTAAAAACGGGACCTGTTGCGTGCCTTATCGCCCTGGCGGGCGTGTGCGTGCCGCTTTTGTGCGGAACACTTTTGTACACGGCGTTTTACGGCGTGGCGGCAATAGGCTCGGCGGAGTTTTTTAAGGCGGTGTTTGTGGGCACGATTTTAACGGCAACCTCCGTCAGCATTACCGTAAAGGCACTTTCCGAGATGGGCAAGCTTAAAAGCGAAATCGGCACAATGCTGGTCAGTGCCGCCATTATCGACGACGTTATGGGCATAATAGTATTAACCGTTGTGATAGGACTCGGCACGGGTACGGGCGGCGGCGGAGAGATTTTGTCCGTTATATTGCGCACGGTGTTGTTTTTCGTTTTTTCTTTGGTTGTGGGAATTGTGATCTACAAAATTTTCAAAAAGCTTGACAGCCGTTACAAGCACACTCAGCGTATACCGATACTCGGGCTGGCGCTGTGTATGTACTTGGCATATGCGGCGGAGCATTATTTCGGTGTGGCGGACATAACGGGGGCTTTTGTTGCGGGAATTATTTTGTGCAACATAAAGGACGCAAACTACATAGAAGAAAAAATGAACATAAATTCGTATATGCTGTTCGGTCCGGTGTTTTTTGCGGGGATAGGGCTTAAAACCGACATTTCGCACCTTTCCGCGGGAATAGTGCTGTTTTCCGTGTGCTTTGTTTTGGTGGCAATGCTTTCGAAAATTATCGGTTGCGGCGCAATGGCGCGCCTTTGCGGCTACAATATGCGCGACTCGGTAAAGGTTGGCGTGGGAATGATGACGCGCGGCGAGGTTGCGCTGATAGTGGCACAAAAGGGACTCGGCGTAAAAATCATCGGCGCGGATATGTTCACCCCGGTTATTTTGCTGATAATCGTGTCGTCGGTGCTTACGCCGATATTGCTTAAGCTTTTGTATAAAAACGACGGCGGTGTTGAAAAATGCCGTGCATAGCCGCTCTTTTAACGCCGCGCCTTAAAACGGTTGCCGACGCCGTACCCGCGTGCAAAACGGTGTGCGACATAGGTACCGACCACGCATATGTGCCGATTTATCTTGTAAAAAGCGGCATTGCGGACAGGTGTATTGCGGCAGATATAAAAAAAGGGCCGCTGAGTGCGGCAAGAAGCAATATTGCACGCTTCGGCGTCGAAGACAAGGTGGAAACGCGCCTGTCCGACGGGTTTGCCGCGTTTTCGCCGGGCGAGGTCGACGTTGCGATAATCGCGGGGATGGGCGGCGATACCATAGCCGAAATTTTAAAAAAAGATGTGGGAATTGAAAAATTTGTGCTGCAACCGCAAAGTGCGCACGCACGCCTGAGATATTTTCTGCAAAAAAACGGTTTTGCGATAAAGAGAGAATATCCGGCAAAGGAGGGCGACAAGCTGTATATTGCAATGTATGTTGAGCGCGGTGCAATGTCCCCTCTTTCCGAAACCGAGGCGCAAATAGGACCGTGTCTTGTAAAAGAGCGCCCGCCTTTGTTTGAAGAATATGTGCGCTACAGGATGTATGAGCTGGACGCGGCACTTTCGCAGATGAAGCGTTTTTCCTCGGCAAAGGAAAAAATGCACGAGTATGCCGCACTGAAAAAGGAGTATTTAAAGCTTATCGGTCGTATACCCGATGAAACGGAGTGATAAAACGTGGTTTTCGTAAAAGAAATCGCAAATTATATCGAGGAGTGCTTCCCTCCCTGTTACAGCGAGGATTTTGACAATATAGGGCTGATGCTCGGTCGCGGCGACGCGCCCGTGCGGCGGGTGCTTTTGTGCCTTGATGTAACGGCGCGCGTTGTGCGCGAGGCAACAGAGCAAAATGCGGAGCTGATTATTTCGCACCATCCCGCAATCTTTACCGCACAAAAAAGCATTACGGAGGCTAACGCCGAACCGCTTTTGCTTGCCGCGGAAAACGGTATTGCGATATACAGTGCGCATACAAATCTTGACAGTGCACCCGGCGGGCTTGCCGATTACGCGGTGAAAAAGTTGGGGCTTGTGTCGCAGGGGGCAATAGTCGGAAATTTGGGCAGAATTTGCACCGTTGGCGGCACGCTTTACGCAAGCGAGCTGTGTGAGCGAATAAAAAAAGCGTTCGGCGTAAAAAAGCTGTACTCAACACTGCGCGGCGACCGCCTTGTAAAAAAAATCGCCGTATGTAACGGCGGTGGCGGCGGAGAAGTGCTTTGCGCGGCAATGGAAAGCGGCGCGGATATTTACATATCGGGCGATTTAAAGCACCACGAGCATACGGCAATCGGCGAAAAAAAGAATTTCGACTATATAGAGCTTCGCCACTACGACAGCGAATTTTGCGTAACCGAGCTGATGTACGATACCCTTTGCGAAAAATTCGGCAACGAGGCGGACGTGCTTATTTCGAAAGAGAATGTAAACCCCTGTATTGACACGGACGAAATGTTGTGATAAAATAAACGCGTTATAAGCAGTCCGAACGGTCGCGGCAGCGCGTGCGCTGATGAGGAAAGTCCGAGCTACGCAGGACAGGATGCCGGAGAAATCCCGGTGGAGGCGACTCTAAGGAAAGTGCAACAGAAATAAACCGCCGCACACGGTGCGGTAAGGGTGGAAAGGCGGGGTAAAAGCCCACCGACATTGCGGCAACGCTTTGTGCCATGTAAACCCCATCCGTAGCAACGCCGACAGGATTGGTTTGTCCGACCTATAATCCGAAGGGCGGCCGGAGCCGCACAGAGATGTGCGGCCTAGACAGATGACCGTTTCGGAGTATTTATACTCTATGACAGAACTCGGCTTACAGGACTGCTTATAACTAA
>CAZIQC010000137.1:0-4220 GCA_964541335.1 uncultured Oscillospiraceae bacterium | reverse complement strand
ACCTTTCTTGCGGCGGTGTCCACCTCTTCGTCCGAATAGCCCGCCTCCTTAAGCCCCGCGCCGTATGCTATTTTATACGAGGTGTAGTCTTGAGCCGCGGTGCGGGCGGTGCTCCCCACCGAGCTTCCCGCCCGCGCCGCGCTTACCTCGGCTATGGCGTTTGCCAACTCCGTATAGGCGATTTTTTCCGTTACAAGCTGATTTTGAAGCTTTATCGACGCTTCCGACGCTTCGCCGCTTATTTGAATTTCCTCGTAAAGCTTGTCGTTAAGCTCGGCAACCTTTTTTCCTTGCTCCGCATATTGGGCGGTAAGCATTTCTTTTCGTTTTTTCGTTTTTTCGTCCTCCGTTGCGGACGGGTTCTCAAGCTCCCACAGAGTATATTTGTTTTCGGCAAGGTCGTACGCGTCGCGGTTGAATTTTTTTCCCGCGGTATACAATGCAAGCTCCGTTTGCGCCGTTTGCACCTCTTGCACGAGCTTGGCAAGTGCTTCGTATTGCTTGTAATATTCAAGCTCCGCTTCAATATACTCGTCGCTGTTTTCCCCGTAGGCTTCCCGTATTCGCTGTCGGTTTATATCCGCCTCATAGGTTGCTTGGTTTTGAAATTGCTCGCGGTATCGAAGCACGTCAAGATTGTTTTGCGCGGTTTCCGCGGCAGAAGCCGACGGGGCTTGATACTGCCATATGCCGAGCTTTGCCGTTGCGATTGCGGCAAGGCTTGAATATGCCTTTATTTTTTTGTCGTACGTTTCCGAAAGCGTTTGCGCTTGCTGTTGAATGGCGGTTAAAAGCTCTTTTTCCTTGTTTTTCACGCCGACCGCAATGCCCTCGGGTATGGCTTCGCCGGTAGGTATCATTTTTTTGGACGGAGAGTTTATCAAAAGCTCTTTGTTAAAAACACTCGGAATTTGCTTTGCCATACGCTTCGCTGTTTCCTTTAAGAAAGGGTCTTTCCCTTTCATTCCCGCAATAAATCCGTTTATCGCATTTTCTCCTATGCTTTGAAGCTCATCGGTGTTTAGCCCCTCCTTTATTCCTTCCGTAAGCTTTTGTCCGGTTTCCTTGCCCTTTTCCTTTGCCGCACCTACCTTCTTTTCCCACGCGGCAACAAAGGCTTCAGCACCTTGCTCGCTGTATTTTACGTATAAATCCTCATAATTTTTTATATCGGAGAGGTATTTTTTGTATTCCCTTGAGGCTGTCGCGAACTCAACATTTGTTGCTTTGACAAGTTCTGTCAGCTCCTGCATTTTTGTTATATCGTTTGATGTTTTATCCGTATCATCTTTTTTATTGTATTCTTTCTTAAATTCCTCGTATTCTTTCTTTGCTTTTGCGTAAGCTTTGCCTGCGCTTTCCACGGCGGCGACCGCTTTTTCTGTGTTTTGTATGGCGGTACGGTAAACATCTTCCTTTGAAGAAAGTATTATTTCCGCCTTTCGCGAGGCAATAACGCCGTCTATCGAGCGACACAGCTCACCGTATTTTTCCACCTGATTACCCGTCAGCGTATATTCCGTGCCGAGTGCGCGGTTAAGCTCGCCCAAAATAAAGCTCACACGCGCGCGGTTCTTTTCGTCCACCCGTCCGTTTTCATCGACCAACGTCTGAAGTCCCTCGCGCAATTTCGCGGTGTGGTTTATTTCGGACAGAGAGGCGTTTGCACTTTCTGCGGCGGCCGCTTTCAGCTCGCCGTACTGCTTTATTCTGTCGTTTATTTCCTTTGTGCGCCTTTCGCTTTCCTTTCGCAAGCGGGTAATTGCCGCCGTTTCTTCATCTATGCTTCCCTTGTTCAAAACAATAATCGCCGTAAGTGCCGTTATTGCGGCACCCATTGCGAGTATACTTTTCGGCATTGCCGCAATTTTAAGTGCGGTCACGGCTGTTTTTATCTTGCCTATCCCCGTGATGACATTTCCCATACCGATTAAAAGCGGGGGCACTGTCGCCGCCGCGGCGGCAAGTGCGATAACTGCTTTTTGCCCGCTTTCGTCAAGGGACAAAAACTTGTCCGTAACCTTTGTCAGTGCCGTCGCAAGTTTTGTCATATACGGTTCTACGGCCGCGCCCAGTGCCGCTGTGGCGTCGGTCAGCTTTTGGTGCGCCTCGCGCCCTTTTATGATTTCGGCGTTGCTTTCCTTAAAGGCTTGCGCCGCCGTGTTGTATGTGTCGGAGAGGGTGTTTGTTATAAGTGCGGAACGGGCTTGCTCATCGGCACATTTTTCAAGGCTTTCGTTAAATTTATCCTCGTTTATTCCCGCCCAGTTAAGGGCGTCCGCCAAGGGTCCCGTAACCTTGCCCACCTTTGCCGTTTCGTTGGCGGCTTCGGTCAAGCCCTCAATGGGGAGGCTGTCGCCGAAGGTTGCCGACACACCCGCGCAAATGTCCGTCCAAAGTGCAAGCTCCTCTTCCGTTGAGCAAAGCTTCGCAAGATGATTTACGGCTTCCACGCTTCTGTCCTCTTCTCCCAATACGGTATAAAAAGACAGATAGGTGCTTTTGGCAACCTCCGCACTTTTGCCGCTTGTTTCAAACGCCGTCGCAAGACGGTTCATATCCTCGCGGTATTCCTTTGTGCTTGTCGCCGCGGCTGTCATTGAGCCGAGAATGGCCGCACTTGCCACCATACCCTTTTTCCCGATTTCAACCATTTTTCCGCCCGCGCTTTCGCACGCGCGCGCAAATTTGTCCGCTTCGGCACGGGTTTGCCGTAATTGCTGTTCCGCGTTTGATATTTCACGAACAAGGCGGCGGTACTCCTCTTCGTTAATCCGTGTGCCGTTTGCCATATCCTTATCGGCGCGCGCCTTTGCGGCTTGCAACGTTTCCACGTTTTTTTTAACGGCTTCGACCTGCCTTGCGAGAAGCTCCTCCTTTTGCCGCAGAAGGTCGGTGTTGGTAGGATCGAGCTTTAACGCCTTGTCAACGCTTCTAAGCTCGGCTTGCAGACTGCCGGCTTCTTTTTTTAAATTTTTTATCGCATTTGTAAAGCCGTTTGTTTCCGCGCCGATTTCTATTACAATTCCTTTTGTTTTTTCCGCCATACTACACCTCTTTTACCTCAAAATGCTTGCGCAGACGTTCTCTGTCGGGTTCGGTTTGCTCCGCTATAAAGCATTCCTCAAGATAATCGCGACCGCTTTCCGTTTGACTCAAACTGAAAATAAACGCGTCGCGGCGCAATGTGTAAAATTCGTCAAGCCGCAATTCTCTTTGGCGATCAATCGGTATGCCGGAATATTGATAAACCGCCCGTTGCCACGCCGTGTGCGGCATATATGTTATGCTTCCCCCGTCATCGTCCGCAAGGTCGGTGCGGGGGAGGCTGTGTTTGGGTGCTGCGACAATCCCTCAATCCATTTCGTGTATTCGGTGATGAGCGCATACGCTTCGTCGGCGGTAACGCTGTGCTCCACCCATTCGGTCGAATATTTGTTTTGCTCGCGATTTGTCGACAGTATCAACGCCGTAACCTCGGCAAAGGCTTCCTGTGAATTGCCGTTCAGCTTTTTTGCCGCTTCCGTAATTTTTCCCGTAAATTTTATTTTCGGCGGCATAAGATGTATCACTCTGCCGCCGACGCGCACGGGAAACGTTATTCCTCTTGCTATTTCAAGCATTGCCGATCCCCTTTCGTATTGTTTTTATCATCATTCCGCCGACGGGTGATAAAAGATTACCTGCACAAGCGTGCCGTCCGTGTCTTGCGGCTCTGCCGTAAATTCGGGTGAAACTGCCGTTCCCGCGTCCTTTTTAAATTCAAGCGTAAGCCCTGCCGTGTTTTTGCCGACAATCATAACAGCTATGTCGCCGTCGATTGCGTCCTTGTGATAAAAAAGCACCACATAGCTTTTGCCGTTGTCGTTTCCCGCACCGCCTATTTTTACCACCGTGCGGTTGCCGCTCGTATCTTCGTTTACGCGTGCCGTGGCACATACGCGGGCAAGCTCGGTGCTGTCTACCGTGCAAACACCCGTTTTAAGCTTTACCTCTTCATCGGTTGTGATTATCTTCGACACCGAGCCGTCGTCCGACTTTTCCGTTTGTGTGGAAGCCGAATACGTAAGCGACGCGCCGCCCTTTACCGCGCCGAATTTGTTTGCCTCGGTTTTTATCGTGTCGATGTCCGGGAGGGTGTTGCCCGTAAACTCCGCCATATACACATCACCGCTGCCGAGAGCTATTCTTCTCTTTTTTTCCGCCATTTTTATCTTCCT
>CAZIQC010000136.1:0-4232 GCA_964541335.1 uncultured Oscillospiraceae bacterium | reverse complement strand
CTGAAATCGTGGAGCGAAAAGGCAATATCGGAAATCAACGGATTGGAAGCTCAATATCCGAAAATGATGTCCTCACCCATACTTTCCGCCACATACAAAAGCTGTATGGAAAAGGGAACGGACGCATACTGGGGCGGAGCAAAATACAATAATTCCTCAATATGTATTTTCGGGCTTGGCACAGTCACAGACGAGCTGATAGCAATTAAAGAGGCTGTTTTTGAAGAAAAAATAACGACACTTGCGGAATTAAAGCTGATTTTAAAGAATAATTGGGGGAATAGCGAAACCTTGCGCAGAACAATGCAGGATAAATATCCGAAATACGGCAATAACACTCCCGAGGCTGACGAATTGGCAAAAGATTTGACGGAATATATGTCGGACTGTATCAACAAAAAGCCCAACGGCAGAGGCGGAGTATACAGAATGGGCATATTTTCTATTGATTGGATAATCGATGCGGGAAAGAAGCTTGGAGCTTCCGCAGACGGACGTTTTGCGGGCGAACCCGTTTCAAAAAATCTTTCCGCAAGCGTCGGTATGGATAAAAAAGGAATTACCGGAGTAATAAATTCAGTAACAAAATTCGATTTTTCAAATACACCCAACGGTGCGGTTTTGGATTTGCATCTGCACCCCACGGCGGTTTCCGGCGATGATGGAATTGAAATTATGATAAGCATTTTGAAAACGTATTTAAATAAAGGAGGCTTCGCCGTTCATTTCAATGTTACAGACCCTGAGGTTTTGAAAAAAGCACAAAAAAATCCCGAAAAATACAAAAATCTTCAGGTTCGTCTGTGCGGCTGGAACGTATATTTCACCGATTTGGATAGAGAAATGCAAAATAATCTTATTGCAAGTATGGAGGGAAAATAATGAAAGAAAAAATAAGCGGAAAATTTCCGTTTTTGCCGGATAACGACAGAAAGAAAATAGAGAATAAGTATCATAAAGCCGACGAAGAATTTGATGGTTTTCAAAGAATGGCATATCACGGATATGATTATGATGAAAAGACCGGACTTACGGACGAAGAAATTGATTTGGCGCTTTGTGAAATCTCAAAGGCTTCGTGTAATAAACCGCATACTGCGGTAAAGGCTGAGATGGTGGCATACGTTTTGGATAATACAAGGATAGATGTCAATGAAAATGATTATTTTGTCGGGATGTATTCGTGGGGACGCCTTATTGACAAGTATACTGTAAAGCCGTGGTATGAAGAAGTCGAAAAAAAGGCGGAAAAAAGGAATGATATTAAAAAGCGTTCCGAATTGGCGGCAACCGGCACCACGTGGATAGGACTTGATTTTGACCATACCGTGCCGGATTGGGACTCGATGACGAAGCTGGGCTTTCGCGGAATATTGGAGCGAGCAGAGGAGTCATACGAAAATCTGAAAAAAGCAAATAAGCTTACGGAAAAACAGAAAATATTCTATTGCGCCATAAAGACGGAATACGAGGCAATTCTGAGGTTTATCGCAAGGTTGTACGAATATTCTCTTACCAAAAAATTCGCAAAAGCGGAAACAATTTCGGCATCGCTGAAAAATTTGTATGAGGGTGCGCCGAAAAACACATATGATGTGCTTCATATGATTTACATTTATTTTATGATAAGCGAAAGCGTGGAGCATTATCAGGTGCGTTCTTTGGGATACGGTCTTGATGCGACGCTGTATCCGTTTTTCAAAAGAGATATTGAAAACAATATCTTTACAAAAGAAGAACTGGCAAGGTTTATGGCATATTTTCTTATGCAGTTTTCCGCAATGGGAAATTATTGGGGGCAGCCGTTTTATCTCGCCGGAACGAATGTTGACGGCAGCACAAAGGTGAACGAATTGTCGCATCTAATACTTGATGTATACGATTCACTGGGAATTTACAACCCGAAAATACAGATAAAAATAAGCAGAAACTCCACCCCGAAAGATTTTGTATACAAAGCGCTTGATATGATAAAATCCGGCTCGACGAGCATAGTGTTTTGTAATGAGGATATTATAACGAAATCGCTTATGAGAAACGGTGCGGATTATGAATCGGCGGTTGATTCGGTTATAAAGGGATGCTATGAATACACCACCAAAGCAGACTGTATAGGCATATCCTTTAACACATTTAATGCGCTTAAGCCGATAACTCTGGTATTCAATAACGGCAAAGATAAAAGAACCGGAATTGAAATAGGTATAAAAACCAGTGATGTTACGGAATTTACATCTTTTAAGGAATTTTACGCCGCATATCTCGCACAGTTTGAACACATTCTCAAAGTCGGAACGGAAAGGATAGATGAAATAGAACAGTATATAAGCGAGGTTAATCCGATGATACTCTATTCCGCTACCATACCGAAATGTGTTGAAAAGCTTACCGATGCGAATGATTCGGGTATAAAAAATGTGACTGACGTGCTACTGAACGGTCTGGCAAGTGCGGCAGATGCACTTATGGCGGTCTATGAGCTTGTGTTTGAAACTAAGCAGACAACACTTAAAGAACTTAAAAATGCGCTTGATAATAATTGGGAGGGCTATGAAAAATTGCGACAGAAAGCACTTTCCTGTAAGCATAAGTACGGCGTAGGTGATAAAATGACCGATTATTACGCAAACACCGTGCATCAGTTTTTTTCATCGCATTTTGCAGGAAAAAGGAATTGTCACGGCGGAAATTATGAATACGAGCTACATTCCGCGCGTGCATTTATAGAAATGGGAAAATGCACCGAAGCGACACCGGATGGAAGAAAAGACGGCGATGAAACCTCAAAAAATGCTTCGCCGACTCCGGGAGCAGATAAAAACGGAGTTACGGCGCTTATCAATTCCGTGACCGAAATGGATTTATCACTTGCCGATTCAGGAGCCTGTCTGGATATTATGCTGCACCCGACGTCGGTTTGTGGCGAAGACGGAACGGATATTCTGTACGGCGTGCTGAATACTTATATGTCCAAAGGCGGCGCATCAGTTCATTTTAACATTTTTAACAGCGATGTATTGCGCGATGCACAGAAGCATCCGGAAAAATACAAAAATCTGCAGGTGCGAGTCTGCGGGTGGAATGTTTTGTGGAATAATATGAGCAAAACAGAGCAGGAAGCTTATATCAAGAGAGCGGAAAATATACAGTAAGGGGAAATCAGTATGAACAAAGCAAAGATTGTCGATATAAAGCGGTTCGCTGTTCACGATGGCGACGGAATAAGGACAACGGTATTTTTTAAGGGGTGTCCCTTAAAATGCGTTTGGTGTCACAACCCCGAAAGCATTTCCGCAAAAACACAGCTTGCATATTACAAGCATAAATGTATAAACTGCGGTGCGTGTGTTGATGCGTGCCCTAACAAAGCTCACGGAATTGAAAATGAAAAACACATTTTTAACAAAAGCTTATGTAAGGCGTGCGGAAAATGCGAAGAAGTCTGTTTGGGAGACGCTCTTAAAATTTACGGAAAGGAATATACTGTAGATGAGCTTTTGCCGATTTTAACCGAGGATAAGGATTTTTACGACAATTCGGGCGGCGGAGTAACGGTTTCGGGCGGAGAATGTTTAATTTATGCGGATTTTTGTGCCGAGCTTTTAAAAAAGCTGAAGGAAAACAATATACATACGGCGGTTGATACCTGTGGATTTGTGCCGAAAGAAGCCTTTGATAAGGTTATTCCCTATACAGATGTTTTTCTTTACGATATAAAAGCTTTTGGCGAAGAAACTCACATAAAATGCACAGGCAAGCCCAATAAAATCATTTTGGAAAATCTAAAATATCTCGATAAGTGTAATAAAAAAATCGAAATACGCATACCTTATGTCCCGGAGTATAACTCGGAAGAAATAAATAAAATTTTTGATTTTCTGAAAACTTTAAAAAATGTTGTAAAAATACGTATACTTTCATACCATAATTACGCAGGCTCAAAATATGAAGCACTCTTGATGGAAAATACTTTGCCAAAGAAATTGCCCGACGAAAAAGAAATTATGAATTTGCAAAAGAAAGCAGATTTAATTTGCAGTATTTAATAAATTCACGGATATTAAAGATATATATTATGAAAAGTGCGAATAGTCATATCTGCGTTATTCGCATCAACAGCGAAATTTGAGTAATATAAATATCCACCATAGCGGTGGATATTTATTTTGTGTTTAGGCTAAAATTTTTGAAAATTATTGATTGAAAATAATAAATATGCTATACTTTAATTA
>CAZIQC010000135.1:0-4318 GCA_964541335.1 uncultured Oscillospiraceae bacterium | reverse complement strand
AAGTGGTTTTTGCCATTTCCCTTATTTTTTTGCCAACTAATATTTTACACTAATATCATATTTTTGCAATATTCAATCGTCGGAAAAGCGTTCGCGCACAAGCCCCGTGCGGTATGCCGCCAAAAGTTCCTGTAAAATGTGTATTTTTTGCTCGATTTGCCTGCCCGTATCGGTATCGCGCACGGTTTGTCTGCGCGAATTGTGCGTAATCATTGTTTTTGTGGAATGGAGGTCGAAATTGTTTTCGATAACATCGTTCACGCTTGTAAACGGTTGGTGCTCCGTAATGGAAAATCCGTAGGAATTGTTTATCAGCGTGTAGCCGGCAATACCCGTTGTGTCTTGATACGGCTTTGAAAAGCCGCCGTCTATCACGTACAGTCTGCCGTTTGCCTTAATCGGACTTTCTCCGCGCACCGTGCGCACGGGCACGTGCCCGTTGATTATGTGCGCGTTTTCCTCATCAAGCGAAAACTCGCGCAAAATCATTTTGCAGGTTTCTTCGGTGTCGATATATTTATAGTAGAAATTTTTTGGCTCGGAGCGAAGTGCGTCCTCGGCGGTGAAGTGCGACTCAAACACCGTAAAGCTTTCCTTTCCGTAAAGCGGAGACGAGTTGCCGCACCACAAATACCACAGAAAATCCGTGGAAAAGTCGTCCTTTCTTTCGCCCATATACGCCTCGCGAACGGCTTTGTCGGCGGCATCGAGAAAGGCTTTTCCACGCAAGGGCTTGCCGAAAAGTTCAACCGATGCAAGCGTTCCGTCCGCATTTAACGGAATACATCCGTGATATAAAAGGTTGCCGTTAAATATTTTGTACATTCCGCCGTTGTTTATCAAAAAGCGTATATGCGATTGAAGCTTTTTACTGTGAAGAAAGCTTTTTTTCAAGGACTCTAAAACCCGCATTTCCCCATCGGTAAGCGTATACGGCGACGAAAAATCCACCGTGGGAAAATGCGCGTCCGTAAGCGGATATTCCTTTCCGTTTACAAACACGGTTTTTTTGTCAATATCGATTTTACCCAAAAGTGCGCGCCCGTCCATATTATATTCGGGGTGGCGCGCTATGATTTGCCCCTCCGTCTTGAATTGGATAATGCTTATTGCCTTGTGCATACGTGCCGCAAGGCTTGCGTCGTGCGAGTGCATTGCGTGTTTGTGCGCGTCAAGCGGCATAAAGCTTTCGCACGGATCGTCGGAATAAGTTTCGTAAGCGAAATTTGCAAGCATTCGCGTGTTTATTCCGTAGCCTATTTCCAAAATATCGAAATTGTTGTACCGCAGGGAATTGCGCACCACGTTTGCTATGCACGCCTCCTGCCCCGCCGCGGCACCTATCCACTCAATATCGTGATTGCCCCAGCAAATATCGAGCGAATGGTAGCGCACAAGCGCATCCATTATTATGTCGGCACGCGGACCGCGGTCAAAAATATCGCCCAAAATGTGCAGTCTGTCTATCGAAAGCCGCTGTATCGTTTCGGAAATTGCCGTCACAAACGCGTCGGCGCGGTCAATCTCTATTATGGAATTTATAATTTGCGTATAATAATCGTGCTTATTGGGGTCGTTGTCGGGCACGTGCAGCAGCTCCTCGAGAATATAGCCGAACTCCTTCGGCATAGCCTTTCTCACCTTGGAGCGCGTATATTTGGACGAAGCCGTTTTGCACAGGTCGATAAGCCTGTGCAGTGTGATAATGTACCACTCCTCGTTCAGCTTCCCGCAGTGCCGCATATGATACAGCTTTTGCCGCGGATAATATACAAGCGTGGCAAGCTCCTTGCGCTCGCTTTCGGGAAGCGTGGTTTTGTAAAGCATATCGATTTTTTCCTTGATAACGCCCGAGGCATTTTTCAAAACGTGTAAAAATGCCTCGTATTCTCCGTGCAAATCGCTTACAAAATGCTCCGTTCCTTTCGGCAGATTTAAAATCGCCTGCAAATTTATTATCTCGGACGACACCGCACCGACGGTGGGATAATCGTTTGACAAAAGCGCAAGGTATTGTGTATTGCCTGTTGAACCGTTCATACAAATCCTCCTTATTGTTTGTCACACCGCTTCCGCGGAATTATTTTTTGCCCCCATATATCGAAAATACAGTCGCCCGATTTTAAAACGCGCGCCAACGCATAAGAATTGCCGACCCGCTCCTTTGTGCACAACGCACACATTCCCTGATGTCCCGGATGGTGAAAATCCGTGCCGCCCGTAATTACAAGGTGCGGATTTTCGCTTGCGAATTGTGCCGCCTGTGCAATGCGCGAATTATGTCCGGGGTGCATATTGAAAACCTCAGCCCCGTCAAGAAGCTTTACATCTTGGCGTTCCATACGGTCGCGGAAAGGGTGTGCCTGAACAAACAGCCTTTTTTCCGAAGCATACTTTTCGTAAAATTCGGCATAGCTTAAGGAAAGGTCGTCGTACATAGCTTGAAGCTCGTCCTCGTCCGTGCCGTAGAGAAGATAATCGTTGAAATTCTCGGGAAAGCGAAGCTCTGCCCCCAAAATCACATCAAGCCCCGTTTTTTCGGCAAGCTTCTTTGCAAGGTGATAATCCGCAAAATAATGTTCGAGCGCGGCTTGCGCGTCCTCAAAGTGCGAAAACACGTCGCAATTAAAATGATTTGTCAGCACAATTCCGTCATAACCGAGCTTTGCATACGCAGATAACGTATCGGCAACGCTCACCTGTGCGCAGGGCGACGCCGGTGCCGTGTGCACGTGTAAATCATATTTATATTTATATGCCGACAGCGCGGTGTTTAGCATAAAAGTCAACCCCCTTGATGATTGTTCGACCTAAAAAAGGCTGCGAAAAATCGCAGCCTCTCTCATTATTTGTCCATATTGAACTTCTTTCTGAACTTTTCAACGCGACCGCCCGTATCAACAAGCTTTTGCTTACCCGTAAAGAAAGGATGGCACTTTGAGCAGATTTCAACAAAAATATTTTCCTTTGTGGAACCCGTTTCGATAACGTTACCGCAAGCGCATTTTATGGTTGTCTGCTTATACTCGGGATGTATTCCTTCTCTCACTATCGTTCACCTCTTTCCGAAAAAACAGATATAAAAAAATTAACATCAACTTCAGCAAGAGCTATTATAGCACATAAAAAACACAAATGCAACTGTTTTTTTCGGCAAAAAACAAAAAGTTTAAGCAAAGCGATTTTTATTATCCTCAAAAGCCGTTTTTTGAAAAATTGCATAAAATACAAGATTTAATCTTGACAGTTTTCATAAAAAATTATATAATAGATATGTGTTTACGGGCGCGGTGCGCTCTGCAAACTTAATATATATAAGGAGGTGTTACAATGGTTTATGCCATTGCTGCTGCAATCGCGGTAGTACTTGCTGCCTCCTCCGGAGTTGTTTGCTTTCGATTTGGTATATCATACAGAAAAAAAATAGCCGAGGCGGAAATCGGCAGTGCCGAAGCCGAGGCGAAGAGAATTGTTGACGATGCCGTAAAGACAGGCGAAAACAAAAAGCGCGAAGCGCTGCTCGGAGCAAAAGAGGAAATAATCAAGTCACGCAATGAGGCGGAACGCGAGCTTAAGGAAAGAAGAAGCGAGCTTTCGCGCCAGGAAAGAAGATTGCAGCAAAAAGAAGAGGTTCTTGATAAAAAAACGGACGCAATAGAGAAAAAGGACGATACATTGAACCGTAAAATCAAGGCCGTGGATGAGGAAAAAGAAAAGGTTGCGGGAATTCATAAGGCGCAAATAGAAATTTTGGAGCGCCTTTCGGGACTGACAGCAGAGGAAGCAAAGGAATATTTGTTAAAAAACGTAGAGGATGAGGTTCGCCACGAGGCGGCAATTCTCATCAAGGAAATCGAAACACAAACCAAGGAAGAGGCGGATAAGCGCGCCAAAAACATCATCAGTGCGGCAATTCAGCGCTGTGCGGCGGATCACGTTGCCGAAACGACCGTTTCGGTGGTATCCTTGCCGAATGACGAAATGAAAGGGCGTATCATAGGTCGTGAGGGACGAAACATAAGAACACTGGAAACGCTTACCGGGATAGATCTTATTATAGACGACACGCCCGAGGCGGTAATTCTGTCGGGGTTCGACCCCATTCGCCGCGAGGTGGCGCGTGTTGCTCTTGAAAAGCTTATTACCGACGGGCGTATACACCCTTCGCGCATTGAAGAGATGGTTGAGCGTGCGAAAAAAGAGGTTGACGCCGCCATCAAGCAAGCGGGTGAACAGGCAACGTTCGACACGGGCGTTCACGGTTTGCACCCCGAAATCGTCAAGCTTTTGGGCAAGCTTAAATACAGAACAAGCTACG
>CAZIQC010000134.1:0-4327 GCA_964541335.1 uncultured Oscillospiraceae bacterium | reverse complement strand
TGCTTTTCATTCTTTATCCATACGAATTGTGACATTTGTTGTAGACATAATAACAAACTCCTTTCATTATCAGTGTATTCATTATAACACTTTTTATGTGCAATGTCAATCGTTTGCACGAGATTTTGACGTTATTCAACGCGGATAATAGCGAAGTCCGCAATCCTGTTCGCGGTTTGTTCTTTAACCGTCGGTTTATCAAATGTGTTCTTTGAAGCGTGTCGATAAGGTCGGCACGCTCTTTTTGCGCGCAAATGCGACATAACATTACAAAGAATGTCACCCCGCGGCGCGGCTTTTCGTGATAAAATGCTTGTGAAAAGAGGTGTAACCGATGACCGAGCAATACAAAAAATACAAAAACGCCGCCGCGGTTTTCCTTTGCGGCGAAATAGACCATTGCACCGTGCAATCGCTTAAAGACAAAATCGACGTTTTTGCCGAAAGCGCACATAAAAAAAATCTCGTTCTCGATTTAAGTAACGTGCAAATGATGGACTCTTCGGGAATTGCGCTTATAATAGGGCGAATGAAAAACCTTTCGGCAACGGGCGGCAAGCTGGCACTTTGCGGGGCAAAAGGCGGCGTGCGCCGCGTGATAGAGCTTTCCGGCACGGACGGGCTTGTGGGCGTATACGAAACGGTGGACGAAGCCGTGAAAAGCTTTGAATAAAAGGGGGTAAATATTTTGAATAATTATCTTAAAGCGGAGTTTGAGGCGCGCGCCGTAAACGAAAGCCTGGCACGGGTTGTTGCGGCGGGCTTTATAATGCCGCTCGACCCTACGGTGGAACAAATGGCGGACGTGAAAACCGCCGTTTCCGAAGCGGTTACGAATGCCGTGGTGCACGGGTATGACGGCGCACGCGGAAACGTTGTGCTGGAGCTGTCCTATGAGGACAGATTGCTTACGGTGAAAGTGTCGGACACGGGCGTGGGCATAGAGGACATCGAAAGGGCACGAATGCCGCTTTTCACCTCAAAACCCGAATGTGACAGAAGCGGAATGGGCTTTACCGTGATGGAAAGCTTTATGGACAGCCTACATATAGAAAGCGAAAAAGGCGGCGGCACAACCGTAACTATGACAAAAAAGCTGTGAGGTGTCCGAATGAAAAAGGAGGTTTACGAGCTTATACAAAACGCACGCCAAGGCGACAAAGCCGCCCTGGAAAAGCTTGTGCGCGAAAACACGGGCCTTATTTGGAGCATTGTGCGCCGCTTCGGCGGAAGAAGCGCCGAAACGGACGACCTGTTTCAAATAGGGGCAATAGGCTTGATAAAGGCAATAAACAAGTTCGACCTTTCCCTCGGGGTGGAGCTTTCGACCTATGCCGTGCCGATGATAATCGGCGAAATGCGCCGCTTTCTGCGCGACGACGGCATTATAAAGGTAAGCCGCGGCTTAAAGGAAACGGCAATGCACGCCAAACGTGCCGCGGAGAAAATCGCCGCACAAACCGGACACGACGCCACCGCCCTTGAAATAGCCCAAGAAATAGGAAAATCGGTTGACGAGGTAACGCTTGCGCTCGAAGCGGTGCGCCGCCCGGACTCTTTGCACCGCCCCGTAGGCGAGACCGCCTCCTCACCCGCACTTTTGGCGGACAGGCTCTGCCGCACGGAAAACAGCGAGGAAAAGCTCGTAAGAGGCATAGCCCTGCGCGAGGAATTGAAAAAGCTTCCCCCGCGGGAAAGGCAAATTTTACTGCTTAGGTTTTACAAGGAAAAAACGCAAAGCGAGGTTGCGCGCATTATGGGCTTAAGCCAGGTGCAGATTTCGCGCATTGAGCGCAAAACGCTTTCGTGCCTGAGAAAAAACATCGGCTGAAAATGTTACCGAAAAGTAAACTTTTTCCCAAAGTGGGGTAAAATCTCTTGCACCGCCGCCCGCTTTCATATATAATATTTACGATCTATTCGGAAAGGCGGCGTTTTATGGAAAAGGATTTGCTCCTGCGCGGGCGGCACGCTTTTTTGGCACAGCTTAAGGAGGCGGCACTCTCCGTTTTGCCAATGCTTTGCTTGGTGCTTTTGTTGTGCTTGGGCACTGCGCCCGTGCGTGCGGATTTGCTGCTCAATTTTATTTTGGGCGCGTGTATGGTAATTTTGGGCATTGCGTTTTTTTCTCTCGGGGCAGAAAGCTCTATGACGCCCATCGGCAGTAAGGTGGGCACCGCTCTCACGGGAACGAAAAACCTGCCGCTGATACTTTCGGTCAGCTTTGCCCTGGGCTTTGCCGTAACCGTTGCCGAGCCGGACTTGCAGGTGCTGGCGCAAACCGTGCCGCACATTAACAATGCCGTGCTGCTTGTAACGGTGGGCGTGGGCGTGGTACTGTTTTTGTCGGTTTGTATGCTGCGTATTATCACGGGGGTTAAGCTTCGGTGGCTGCTGATATTTTTTTACGGCATAATTTTTATCCTTGCCGCATTCACCGACAAAAACTTTTTAAGCGTGGCGTTCGACTCGGGCGGCGTTACCACAGGTCCGATGACGGTGCCGTTTATCCTGGCGTTCGGCGTCGGCATATCCAATATCAGAAGCGACACCCATGCGGAGGCCGACAGCTTCGGTCTTGTGTCGCTGTGTTCGATAGGACCTGTTTTGGCGGTGCTGATTTTGGGCTTTTTTTACAACGGCGGCGCACAGGTCTCGTCCGCGGGCGTACATATGACGTTTGACAACACCGTGGCGATAGGCAAAGCTTATGTGGAGGCACTGCCCACATACCTTTACGAAATGGCGCTTTCGCTTTTGCCTATTGTTGCGATATTTTTCCTGTTTCAGGTGCTGACGCTTAAGCTTTCGGGGCGAAGCTTGGCAAAAATCTGCTTCGGAATTGTTTATACCTATATAGGTTTGGTGCTTTTTCTCACGGGGGTAAACGTGGGCTTTTCGGCAATGGGCACGGTTTTGGGTGAAACGGTTGCCGCGCAAGGCGCGGGGTGGCTGCTTGTTGTCCTGGCAATGGTTTTCGGCTGGTTTATAATAAGTGCCGAGCCGGCGGTTGCCGTTTTGCAAAAGCAAATTGAGGAGGTCAGCGCGGGGGCAATCTCCGCCAAGGCGATAAAGCTCAGCCTTTCCGCCGCAATAGCCGTGGCAATGGGGCTTTCGATGGTACGCGTTTTAACGGGTATATCGATTTTGTGGTTTATAATCCCGGGCTATTGCCTGGCAATAGCGCTTTCGTTTTTTGTGCCCGATATTTACACCGCAATAGCGTTCGACTCGGGCGGCGTTGCCTCAGGTCCGCTTACGGCAACGTTTATGCTTCAATTTGCGATAGGGGCTTCGTCGGCGCTTGGCGGCAATATCCTTTCCGACGCTTTCGGCATAGTTGCGCTTGTTGCAATGCTGCCGCTTATCTCGGTACAGCTTATGGGCGTTATATTCAGTCGGCGCGACGGAATGCCGCAAAGCACAGCCGTTGCGTACGGCGATTACGATATTGTTGAATTGTGGGAGGTGGATGCCGCGTGAATTTTGTAATATCAATATGCGCGCCCGCCGCGCTTAAGGAGCTTGCCGCCATATATCGCGAGGCGGGGGCGGCGTTTAACGTAACCTTTCACGCGCGGGGCACGGCGGTGCAAAGTATGCTGGAGCTGCTCGGCATTGAAAGCGGCGAGCGGCGCGTTGCCGTGTGCGTGTGCGACGAAGAGCGAACGCGCGCAATAATAAAAGAACAAAAACGCCGACTTTACATCGGCGTACCCGGGCACGGAATAGTTATTGCCGTTCCCGTAAAAAGTGTGGGAGGCGGAAAAACGATGGAATTTTTAAACAACGGCAAATCGGCAAAATATGCGCCGCGGGCGGCGTACCCGTACGAGCTTATTGGAATTATTGCCAACGAGGGCAGAACGGACGATGTTATGAACGCCGCACGAAAAGCGGGCGCGGCGGGCGGCACGGTGCTTCACGGCAAGGGCACGGGACGCGAAAGCGAGCAAATGTTTTTCAACCTTTCCATCGCAAGCGAAAAGGAGCTTGTGCTGATTGTTGCCAAAGCCGAGCAAAAAACCGAAATTATGCAAGCTGTTTTGCGCGAGGCGGGACCCGGAACGCACGCAAACGCAATTGTTTTTTCAATGCCGATAAGCGAAGTAGCGGGCTTCGGCATTTTCGACGAGAACGAATAATAAACGCAAGCAAAAAAGGGGCTGTGAAAATTCACAGCCCCTCGAACTGTCGAAAAATATTATTTTCCGCCTCATCAGTCGCTTTGTGACAACTTCCTTTAGAGGGGGAGCTGAAAAGCGCATAATTAAGCCCTCCTTGCCTAAAGGAGGGTAGCGTAGCGGCGACGCGGTAGTGAATGACA
>CAZIQC010000133.1:0-4341 GCA_964541335.1 uncultured Oscillospiraceae bacterium | reverse complement strand
CAGCCGAATACGAACGCTATGCGTATACATCGGCCGCAGATGTAGGCGATTTCTTTTTTCAGCTTTTGTGTGCGGGCATAGGTCACGCGCGGAATAACAATATCGCCCAGGGATGACAGCATTGCCGCAGGAAACATAATTACGGGCATTGCCATTTGCGATATTATTCCGTAGGAAGTAAGTGCACCGCCCGCGCCCATTCCGGCTTTTTTCAGCCCGTAGGGAATAATCATATGCCCGGCGGAGGAAAGCCCCGTGCGCATATATGCGCTTATTGCCAGCGGCAACGAAACGCAAAGTATACGCACGGCATAATTGGCGGGTGCTTTACGGTCGTGCTTTTTGAAAACATCGAGGGCATAGAACAGCACACCGAAAACAAACGCCGCCGCCTCTCCTATGAGAGTGCCGACGGATAAAACATCGCACGGGTGAGCCGTTGCGCCCTTTACAAAAGAAAATGCCGCCGCAACCGCCGCCATATTCAAAAAACGCGCGCAAAGCGTTATAAGCACGCCGCGGCGTATTTTTTGGCGCGCGGTAAAGAAACCGTCAAGCACCGCGTAAAGTGCCGTAAACGGCAAAGAAAGCGCCGAAATGCGAAGAGGAAGTGCCGCATAAGATTGCAGAATAAACCGCGCGGAAAGCTCCGACGAAAGAAAAAACAGCGCACACAGCGCCACCCCCGAAAAAACGGCGACATAGCAAAGTGCGGCACGTACCAACGCCCGCGGATACGGATTACCCGCGGCAAGCTCCTCGGCGGCAAGACTTGTTACGCAAAAGCGTATTCCCGAAACGCTTATCGTAACGAATATTGTGTAAACGGTTGTTATCAGCCCGTATATTCCCAGCCTTTGTGCGCCGATTTTAAAAGCGAGATACATTTGAAAGCAAAGCCCCGCGGTGCGCAAAACAAGGTCGCCGCAGGTGAGAAAAAGAGTGTCTTTTATAAGCTTTGCGGCTTGGTTTTTCACACACACCGCCCCCTCCGTAAAGCATATGCGAAAGCTTACGGGCGTATGTGCGCTTGTGCGTAAAGTAAAAGCGCCCTCTCCTCGTTTTTTACTTTGCTGTCGCACACGGCATCGAAAAGCGTTTCGAGCGCGGCGCCGATTTTCGCGCCGTGCAAATTAAGCGCTTGTGCCAAAACGTCGGCGCGCAGATTAAGCTCTCGCACGGAGCGGCAATTTATGAGAAGAGCTTTTTTGTACAGCTTTTCAAAGCTTGCCCCCGTTTCGGGGCAAATATGGTTTTTCAGGGAAATAAGCTCGCGTATGTTTTTGTCCGAGGCATTTTTAAAAAGGCGCAAAAGCGCTTTTTCATCGGCGGGGTGTCGGTAAACGTTTTCCGTCAGGAACAAAACATCGCGCCTAAAAGAGGTGCTTGCTTTAAGCCCGTCAAGAACGGCGCGGCAATCGCCGCAATTTACGATGAGTGCGGCAAGCCGCAGGGACGTGCTTTTTTCAAGAGAGGCGATATTTCCCTTTTCTATGCTTTCGCACCCGAGAGCCGTTTTAACAACATCGCCGAAAAGCGCAATCGCTCTTTGGCAATAATTTCCCGAAAGCAGCTTTTCCGTTTCGGAAAATATGCGTTCAGCGGATATGTGTAAAAGCAGCTCTTTTGTTTTGTGTATTGCCTCGGCGGCGGATTTTTCGACATCAAAGCCGAGCGTGGCGGAAAAACGCACCGCGCGCAATATGCGCAGGGCATCCTCGGAAAATCTTTTTTCGGGATTTCCCACACAGCGAATAACGTGCCGACGTATATCGTCTTGTCCGCCGAACGGGTCGATAATTTGCCCGTTGCAATCCATTGCCATGGCGTTCATCGTAAAATCGCGCCGCGAAAGGTCTTTTACAAGGCTTTTCGTATAGTGCACGGCTTGCGGTCGGCGAAAGTCGGCATAATCGCCGTCAACGCGGTAGGTTGTTACCTCGGCGCGCACACCCTTGTAAATAACCGTAACCGTTCCGTGGGCAATGCCCGTGGGAATAACGCGCGCACTCGGAAGCGCCGCCGAAACCTCTTCGGGCGGTGCACTTGTCGCAATATCGTAGTCGGCACATTTTTTGTTCAGGATACAATCGCGCACGCAACCGCCCGCAAAATAAGCTTCAAACCCCGCGGAATTTAAAAGCCGTATAATTTCGCACACGGTAAAAAAAGATGAATTACACATACAAAAAACCTCGCATTAAGCGTAAAAAAGTGTTGACAAAACACCGCCTGCCTTATACAATAATACATTATAGAATTTTTAAAGTCAAGCATTTGAAGGAAGGTTACGGCAATGAAAACAATTTTTCCGACAGGTTACACATCAAAGCTTTCGCTGCGCGACACACAGCGCGCAATAAAAATTGTTAAGGACAATTTTCAAAAAATGCTCGCGGCGGAGCTTAATCTCGATCGCGTAACCGCACCCGTGTTGGTAACGAAATCAAGCGGAATAAACGACGATCTTAACGGTGTTGAAAGAAAGGTTGAGTTTGACATTCGCGGCGGGGACGAAACGGTTGAAATTGTGCAATCGCTCGCAAAATGGAAGCGCGTGGCGCTGTATCGCTACGGCTACGGCACGGATGAGGGAATTTATACCGATATGAATGCGGTGCGCCGCGACGATGATATGGATAATTTACATTCGATATTTGTCGATCAATGGGATTGGGAGCGTGTAATAAGCCGCGAGGAGCGAAACGTTGACTTTTTGAAAGCAACGGTTAAAAAAATAGTTAAGGCGGCGGCGGATACGCAGGAAATTTTAAACACAACCTTTCCTCAGCTTACGAAAAGCATTGAACGCGAGGTGTTCTTTATAACCTCGTCCGAGCTTGAAACAATGTACCCCGACCTTTCGCCCAAGGAAAGAGAGCAAAAAATCGTGCGCGAGCGAAAGACTGTGTTTGTAATGCAAATCGGTGATGTGCTTGCAAGCGGCAAGCCGCACGACGGCCGTGCGCCCGATTACGATGATTGGAGCTTGAACGGAGATATTCTTGTGTGGAACGAATGCCTCGGCTGTGCGCTGGAAATATCCTCAATGGGGATAAGAGTTGATAAAACGGCACTTTTATGCCAGCTTGAAAAGGCGAACGCCCTTGACAGATTACAGTATAAATATCACAAAATGATTGTCGACGAAGCTTTGCCGCTCACAATAGGCGGCGGCATAGGACAATCGAGATTGTGTATGCAAATGCTCGGCAAGGCACATATAGGCGAGGTGCAGGTGTCCGTATGGCCGCAAAAAATGCGCCGTGAATGTACCGAGCACAACATCTTTTTGCTGTAAGCATTGTTTTTGAAAACGACTTAAAAGCATACAGCCCCCGCACGTTGACCTGAAGGTCAACGTGCGGGGGCTGTATGCTTTTCGATATTTATTTTTTATCGCCCGTGGTCTTGTTTAATACAACCATTGTAAGTATAATAACCAGTGTCACGATGAATATGCCGACCATTCCCTTAAGCATTATCGGCAATGTTTGAGAAAGACTGTTAAAATTCATATATATAGCCTCCTTAACCTATCAAATTGAGTATCAAGCCGCCGGCTATTACCGACGCTATCTGCCCCGATACGTTTACGCCAACGGAGTGCATAAGCAGGAAATTTTGATTATCCTCCTTAAGCCCCATTTTATGAACCACACGAGCCGACATCGGGAATGCCGATATGCCCGCCGCACCTATCATGGGATTGATTTTTTTGTCGCCGCGCAAAAACAGGTTGAGCACCTTTGCGAAAACAACCCCGCCCGCGGTGTCGAAGATGAACGCCACCAAGCCGAGAGCTATTATCATAAGCGTTTCTTTCGTTAAAAACAGCTCAGCCTGCATTTTGGTTGCAATGGTAAGCCCCAAAAACAGCGTTATGAGATTGGCAAGCACTTTTTGCGCCGTTTCCGAAAGGGAGTCGAGCACGCCGCACTCGCGGATAAGATTGCCGAACATCAAAAAGCCTATCAGCGCAACACTTCTGGGACTTACAATTCCCGTTACGGCCGTAATTATTATCGGAAAGAGGATACGCGTTGTTTTGGATATGTTTTTTTGCTCGTAGGGCATTCTGATAAGACGCTCCTTTTTTGTTGTGAGAAGCTTTATCACAGGCGGCTGAATAATGGGAACAAGTGCCATATACGAATAAGCCGCAACCATTATCGCACCGATATATTTGGAATTGAAATAATTTGCCACAAAAATTGAGGTGGGACCGTCCGCCGCGCCGATTATCGCTATGGAGGCGGCATCCTTTAAATCAAATCCGAACACGCTCGCCATACTCAGCGTGAAAAATATGCCGAACTGTGCCGCCGCGCCGAAGATCAT
>CAZIQC010000132.1:0-4385 GCA_964541335.1 uncultured Oscillospiraceae bacterium | reverse complement strand
ATGAGGTGATGTAAATTGACAAAAAAACATATGCGCTGGGGTTGGTTTTTCGTTGCCCCGTATATTGTGGGCTTTATCGTATTCACCTTGTCGGCGGTGATATTTTCGGGATATTTTTCCCTTACGGATTACAATATTTTTACACCGCCCTCCTTTGTGGGAATTAAAAACTATGTAAACGCACTGACCGACCCAGAGGTGTGGACATCGTTTCGAAACGTGTTTGTATACGGTATTATAACGGAGTTTTTTCAGCTCTTTTTGGGGTGCATTATAGCCGTGGGGCTTAATCAAAAGATAAAGGGTATGGGTGCATTCAGAACAATGTATTTCTTGCCGGTTATCACGCCGATGGTGGCGGTGAGCTTTGTATGGTCTTATATGTACAACCCCTCCTACGGTATATTAAACTATGTTTTGTCGTTTATCGGCGCAGGTCCGTTTAACTACACTTTTTCAAGCAATTGGTTTGAGTTTGTGGTAGGCGTATCGATAATGAATATTTGGAAAGGATTGGGCTATACATCGCTCTATCTTTTGGGAGGCTTGCAAAATATAAGCGAAGATGTTATGGAGGCGGCCGACATCGACGGTGCCGGTTCCGTGCGCAAGTTTTTCAAAATAACGGTGCCGCTGCTTTCGCCGACGCTTTATTTCCTGCTTGTTATCGGCATTATAAACTCTATACAGATATTCGACCCGTTTTATATAATGGCGACAAACGCCAACACGGGGGCGGATGTAAAGGTTATAGGCTCGCTGATATACAACAATGCGTTTGTTTACAACAAGGTGGGACTTGCCTCGGCAATAGCGTGGATAGCTTTCGGCGTTATGGCGGTTTTGACGTGGCTTCAAAAGTTTATCGAAAAGAGGTATGTGCATTATGCGTAAATCGTCCGTCAAATTGGGAAAAACGATTGCGGTTATATGCCTTGCCTTAGGTTCGGTTTTGATGGTGTTTCCGTTTTTATGGGCATTGTCCGTGTCGCTTCAAGGACCGGGGCTTGCCTACGAAACGCCGCCGCTTTTCTTTAAACCGCCGTTTAGATTTGATAACTACTTAAAGGCGCTTAACGAGGCAAATATGCTTAAATATGCGCTTAATACGGCATTCGTAACCGTTTTGGCGGTTGTGGGAACGGTGCTTTCCAACTCGTTTATCGGCTTCGGCTTTGCAAAATACAAATTTAAGGGTTCGGGACCGCTGTTCTTTACGGTGCTGTGTACGATGATGCTTCCCGGCAACATCACGATAATAGTTCAATACATTATGTGGCAAAAGCTGGGTGCTCTCGATACATATATTCCGCTGATATTGCCCGCCTTCTTCGGTGCGGCGATGATGACGTTTTTGTTTCGGCAAAATTTTATGAGTATTCCGAACGAGCTGTATGAGGCAGCACTGGTTGACGGCGCCGCACCGCCGCGAATCTTTTTCGGAATTTATTTGCCGCTTGCAAAGGCGGTTATCGCAACCGTGGTTGTGCAGAGCTTTATCGCAAACTGGAACAATATGTTTCAGCCTTTGGTATATTTAACCTCAAAGGAAAAGTATACCATATCGATAGGACTTCTCTATCTTAAGGGCACGTTTGAAAGCAATAACCTGGAGATTTTGCTCGCGGCGTCCGTTTTGGCAATGCTTCCCACGTTGGTGCTGTATTTCTTTGCGCAAAAGCAATTCGTGGCAGGCTTGGTTTCGGGAAGTGTAAAGGGCTGACACTAAAAACAAGGAGGTAAAAAAATGAAAAGACTGTTGATTGTTTGTTTGACATTCGTTTTGGCGCTGTCCGTTATGGCCGGTTGCACAAAGAAAAACGATGATGCAAGCGGTACGCTGACCTTAAGAGTGGGTATGCCGAGCGGCAAGGATATTACCGCGTGGGAAATTGTGGAAAATTTCCAAAAGGATCATCCGGAAATTAAGCTCGATATCGACGAAACGCCCTGGAGCGAATTTAAGCAGAAAGTAAAGCTTCAAACATCGTCGGGAAATGCGCCCGCGCTGTTTATAAGCGACTCCGGACATATTGCGACAATGGGTGCTATGGGAAATGCGCTTGATTTAAGCGAAAGAGTAAAAAAAGACCTTGACGTGTCGCAGTATTCGGAAACATTGTTTGCCGGCCGCGATGCCGACGGCAAGCTGTGGGGCATTCCGCACGGGATAAATTCGCTGGCGGTTTATTACAACAAAACGCTTTTTGACGAAGCGGGCTTGAGTTATCCGTCCGAGGAGTGGACCTTTGACGATATGATGGATATGGCAAAGAAGCTTACCCGCGACACCGACGGCGACGGCACGATTGACCAATACGGAATTATGTACGGAACGAACATCTCGTCCGGCTGGCTTCCGTTTGTGCTTGCAGCGGGCGGCGCGCCTCTTGACGAAACACGCACAAAGTCGATGTTCAACGACGAAAAGACGTTGCAAGGTCTTAAAAACTTTATAGCGCCGCGCACGCAAAACATCACAGGTGACGCGGAATGGGCGGCGGCAAACGGCGGCACGGCGGCGTTCTATCGCGGCAAGGTGGGAATGTATATCGCACTGCAATCCATAACAGCCGTTATAGAAACAAACAAGCCTGACGGCTTCTCCTATGATGTGCAGATTATGCCGTACGGCAAGAGCGGCAACCGTCCTTGCGTGTATGTGCCCAATCTTTGGGTTATAAACGCTCAGGCAACGGAAGCGGAGCAAGAGGCCGCCTGGACGTTTATCAAGTATTTCTTAAATGACGATTCTCAAAAGATTTTGGCGGACACCTTGCTTGACGGTGTACCCGTGAAAAATTCCGCGCTGGAATATCTTGCTTCAAAGGAAACCACACCCGAAAATATGGGTGCGTTCTACAACGGTATCGACAAGTACGGCAGTACAATGTTCGAAAACGGCACATTTGAGGAGTGGCGTCCCAAGGCGGACGAAATCATCCTTAAAATGCTTAACGGACTTGTGGATTTCGACAAGGGTGCACAGGAGCTTCACAAAACGGTGACAAAGGTTTTGAACCAATAAGGAGAATGTTTTGACGGATATATTAAAAAGCTACGTTCAAAAATTTAACGAAAACGACAACGAGTATTATCGGGGTGATATTTCAAACGACACCGCGTACGAATGGCTGAGGGAGAACATTCCCCTTTTGGAATGTCCTGACAAAGCTATTGAGGAGATATACTACTTTCGGTGGTGGGTTTACCGCAAACACATAAAATCCACCCCCGAGGGGTATATCATAACGGAGTTTATGCCCGACGTTCCCTGGGCAACGGACTTTAACGCCATAAACGCGGCGGCGGGATTTCATATTTCCGAGGGGCGTTGGCTGAAAAACGCCCCGAAGTACCTTGACGACTATATTTCTTTTTGGCTGAGAAGGATTGATCGCGGCTACACCTACAGTATGTGGCTTATAAGCGCAATGTGGGATTACTGTGATTTGCGCGGCGATTACACTCTCGGGACAAGAAACCTTGATTTGTTGTGTGAGTATTATTCCCACTGGGAGAACGAGCACCTCGATTCGTGCGGGATGTTTTGGTCGATTGACAATTATGACGCTATGGAGTATACCGTAAGCGGCACATCGAGTGCGCTTAAGCGCGACCGCGGCTTTCGCCCGACGCTTAATTCCTATATGGCGGCAGACGCGTTTGCAATAGCGAAATTTGCAAAGATTGCACAAAGAAGCGACCTTGCCGCAAAATACGAAAAAAAGGGAGAAAGGCTACGTACGCTCATCAACGAAAAGCTCTGGGACGGAGATTTCTTTAAATCTCAACACGTTACGGACGAAAACGGAAATCTGATTTTCGGAAAAATGCCGAAAGAGAGAGATGTGCGAGAGCTTGTAGGCTATATTCCGTGGAGCTTTAATTTGGCGTATGCGGGGAGAGAGGGCGCGTTTTCATATTTAAAAAAGCCCGAGGGCTTTAAGTCGCCCCACGGACTGACAACCGCCGAGCAAAATCACCCGAGATTCTGCTACGAGGTTAATCACGAGTGCCTGTGGAACGGTTACATATGGCCCTTTGCGACAAGTCAAACCCTGCGTGCGTGTGGGAATTTGTTGCATAATTACAGGCAAAATGTTTTTTCAAGGGACGACTTTTACGACGTTCTTCACACTTATGCGAAAATGCATCATATTGTAACCGCCGACGGTTCAACCGTTCCGTGGATTGACGAGGTAAAAGACCCGCGCAGCGGGGTATGGTCAAGCCGAGAGTGGCTTCGCGAGCGAAATTGGCCCGCGGGCGGCTGTGAGCGCGGCAAGGACTACAATCATTCCGCATTTTGCGATCATATACTCGGAGATTTGTTCGGCATATGCGTAAAAAACGGAAGCGTAACGGCAGAGCCGCTTGTGCCC
>CAZIQC010000131.1:0-4411 GCA_964541335.1 uncultured Oscillospiraceae bacterium | reverse complement strand
AGTGGGAGATTGTACTCCCACTGAAAAAATTAAGGTGAACCCCGCCGCCTATAGAAGCGGGGGACCTCTTAATTTAGTTATAATCGCTTCACGTTTTAGTTCATTTTAACGCATATTTAAAGCTTTTGCAATGTTTGAAATTCTGTTTTTTGTCCGTTTTTTATTTCCTTGCGGAAAATTTTTCTTTTTTATTTTTGTTGACAAACGCTCATTCGGGCATTACACTTAACCTTGGAGGGAGGCTTTCCCCCCAATCGATTTTTGTGAGGTGCGCTTATGTACAAGGTTGTTATCGCCGACGACGAGCCGCTCGTGCTTTTAAAGGAAAAAAAGATTTTCAACTGGGAGGAGTTCGGCTTTTCCCTTGCGGGCGAGGCGACAAATTCCGAGGAGCTTTTGTCACTTATTGAAAAAACACAGCCCGACGCCGTATTCACGGATATAAATATGCCGTCCGTTTCGGGGCTTGAGCTGATACATCGCGTGCGCAAAAAAAGCAAAGACACGGTGTTTGTCATAATAAGCGGCTATGCCGATTTTAAATATGCGCAAAGCGCATTGCGGGAAAATGTGTTCGACTATGTAACAAAGCCCGTAACCGAGGAGGACGCCTGTGCCCTGCTCGACAGACTGCGCGAGCACCTGGACGAAAAGCACGGCGTCGGTGCTTCTCTCGATATAGATTACGTTAAAACGGCGGCTTTCAAAAATTTGGTGGAATATATAAACAACCATTTTCACGAAAAGCTTTATCTTAACACTTTGGCTGAAATGTTCGATATAAATATGACATACTGCTGTCACCTTTTCAAGAAAAATTTTAATTGCAGCTTCAGCCAGTATATATTAAAATGCCGTATGGAAAAGGCGGCGGAGCTTTTGCTTGAGGGCAAAATGAGCGTTATGCAAATTTCCGAGGAGCTTGGCTACGATTATTACCACTTTAACAAGGTGTTCAAGCGGCATTTCTCCGTTACACCCAAGCAGTATAAATTTTTGCACGGATAAGGGGCATTGCAAATGAAAAAAAACAAAATCAGCCTAAAAAAACTGATTTTTCTGACGGTGTTGTTTATTACGCTGTTTATGGTTTTGATACAAAGCGTGTGCATAGGAATAATGCTCAAAACGCTTGACGGGCAAAAGCAAACCGCGCTCAACACAATGGTGGCGCAGTCTGCCAACGAAATCGAAAAAAAGCTCGGCGTTGTTTCCACGCTTCAGGATTATATCGCGACAAGCTCCGACATTAAGTCGCTTTTGACGGGGGCGAGCGGCGGCGAGGCACGCAGGGAGATTTTGTCGGGACTGTTGTTCGCAAGGCAGTTTTTTGACGACAATGTTACGGTTATTCTCGTTGATACAAACGGCAAATACGATGTGTTTTTCAATCCGCTGAACGAAAACGAAGCCGCCGTTGTGGATAAAATGTGTGCCGAACGTATGCAAAACGGCATTGCCGACACGGTTTTTTTCACGATTGAAGAGGGGCGTTATCGGGAGCTTTACATCTGCTCGGTGCAACCGCTGCTTTTCGACACAACCGACACCGTGGGCAGTAAAAACATAGGCTCGTCAATAGTTATAAACCGCGTAAACATTTACCGCCTTTTGCGCGATATGGAATATGCGGACAACGCCTCTCTCGAATTTGAAAACACGGACAATTCTCAAAAGCTTTCCTTTATGAAGCTATCGGGTGAAAACGTAATGCGTTCGTCGCCGCTTAAGATACACGGCACGGTGTACACCGTTTCGGGCGCAATGATTTACCGCTCTCGCGGCTCGTCGGTTTTTAATATTATAATAATGCTTGTTTTGGAGCTTTTCGCCATTGTGGTGCTGTTTCTTTGCATAAATTACATACTGCTCAACAAGTTTATCACGCGCCCCGTGCAAAAGATAGTGGGCTTTATGGACAATTTTATTCTGCACAACAGCAAAGAAAGGCTCGCCGATTCCTCCGTGGACGAGTTTTCGCTTCTTTCGCACCACATAAACACAATGCTTGATAACAACGAAGCCGTGCTCAAAAAAATATTTTTCACACAGCAAAAGCTTTACGAGGCGGAGCTTTCGGAAAAATCGGCGATATTTTATTCATTGCAAAATCAAATAAATCCGCATTTTCTTTACAACACGCTCGACTGCATAAACGGGCTTGCGGTGTCGGGCAATGCCGATGAAATAGCCACGGTTACGGCGTCGCTTTCGGCAATATTGCGCTATGCGCTGAACTACACCTCCGAAACAACCGTTGACGAAGAAATACATATGCTTGCCGAATACAGCAAAATTCTTCGGGCGCGGTTCGGCGCAAGGGTGGAAATGAATTTCGACTTTGCCGACGAAATTTGGGACAAGAAAATTCTGCGAATGCTTCTTCAGCCGCTTGTGGAAAACGCCGTAAAACACGGACTTAACGACCTGCAAACGAACGTTCTTACCATAGATGTGGAGGGCGGCATTTCCGACGGGGCGCTTACGTTTACCGTGCTTGACAACGGGTGCGGCATACCGCCCGAAAAGCTTGCCGAAATAAACGCCCGCCTTGCCGACAGCTCGCAAGATGTCAGCGACAGCTCCATCGGCATTGTAAACATTCACCGCCGCATTGCAATGCGTTGCGGCAGCGAATACGGGCTTAAAATAGAAAGCGAGTACGGGCGTTACACAAAAATTACCGTAACAATGCCCAACCTTTAAAAATGCCCGCGAGGCTCAATCTTTGATTTAAAGCACCTGCCTTATCTGCGCACAAAACGGGCGGTAAAAGCCGAATTGCTTTTACCGCCCGTTTTTTTTGTGTTACCGCTCTTTTGCGTATTTTTCGTACAGCCTCGTCAAGCCGCCCAAGGCTTGCTCAAACTTTAAGCCGTACCAATATTTTTCATGTTCGTCGAGCGTTTTTTCTATGCAATCGTTTACGAAATCGGCGGCATATTGCACGGCATTTTGCATTTCTATGCCGCACAGGCGCATTGCCGCAAGTGCCGCCGCGAAAAGGTCGCCCGCGCCGTAGAACGTGCCGTCCTTTGCGCTGTGCGCAAAGGAATGTACGCCGTCCTCGCACAAAACGGCGGTATGTATGCCGTCTGCCCTTTTTATGCCCGTTATAATGGGCGTGTCGCAATATTTTTTTAAATCGTGTAATACTTGCACCGCGTCGGCGGTGCGGTCGGTCGGCTTTCTTCCGGTGAGGATAAGCGCCTCGGTAAAATTCGGGGAGATAATGTCCGCCCTTTCGCACAGCTTTGCCAAGGAGCGGGCGTAGTCCTCGTCAAGTCCTTGGTAAAAGCTTCCGTTGTCCGCCATGGCGGGGTCTGTATAAACAAACTCCGCCCCGCGCCCGAAGCTCTCTATCACACGGGCGATTTTTTCGATAAGCGTTTTCGAGCCTATATATCCCACGTGGATTGCGTCAAACCGTATATTCTCCGTTTCCCAGTGGGCGGTAATGCTTTCTATATAATTTTCAAGCGAATGAAAGGCATAATCTTTAAATTCGCCCGTGTGCGTGGAGAGCACCGCCGTTGGAAGCACAACGGTTTCCACCCCCATTGCGCTTGCAACGGGAAGTGCCGCCGTAAGCGAGCACTTCCCGAAGCATGAAAGGTCTTGTATTGTAAGCAGTCGTTTTTGTTTCATAGCTATTCCATTCTTTTTATGCTGTAGCGTTTTTTGTACTCGTCGTACTGCTCGTAAAATTCGTTTTCGCCGTTTTCCTTTACGTGGCTTAAGTATTCGTGCGTTTCAAACGAGTTGTTGTCTATTTCGAGCAGGCACACGGCAATGTTTGAGCAGTGATCCGCCACGCGTTCGAAATTCGTTAAAAGGTCCGAAAGCACAAACCCCATCTCTATGGTACACATTCCCTCGCGCAGGCGCTTTATATGATTGTTTTTAATTCTGTATTTAAGCTTGTCGATAATTTGCTCAAGCGGCTCCACCTTTTTCGCCGTTTCGAGATTTTCGGCGGTGAGGGCGTCTATCGCAAGGCGAAGCACCTCGTGCACCGCGTCGGAAATAACCGAAATTTCGTTCAGCGCATCGGGCGAGAAAACAATGTTTTTATCGTGAATTTCGCGCGCCGCCTCCATAATGTTCACCGAATGGTCGGAAATGCGCTCAACATCGCCTATAACGTGCAAAAGTTGCGATACCTCGTGACTGTCCTTTACGGAAAGGTTCATTGCCGAAACCTTAAGCAAATATGAGCTGGTTTTGTCCTCATACACATCAACCTCGTGCTCGCTTTCCACAATTTTCTTTTCGGTTGCTTTGTCGTAGCTTTTTACCATCGAGAGCGCGTCGTAAAGCGACTTTTGCGCCATACGCGCCATATCGCTTACAACAAGGCGGCACTTTTCCACAGCAAAGGACGGTATCTCCAAAAATCTGTCGTCCAGCG
>CAZIQC010000130.1:0-4413 GCA_964541335.1 uncultured Oscillospiraceae bacterium | reverse complement strand
GTCGTTGCCGCTTCCGGTAACGAAAACCTCGGTGGCGGATATTCCGTTGCGACGCAGGGCGCATTTTACCTCCTCGGACAAAACGGCGTCACACCCGGCGGGCGCACAAAGCGCGGCGGCGTTTTGTCTGAGAAGCTGTGCCAACGCGGAAAACGAGGAATAAACCGCAAGACGAATTTCCTCCGTGCGGCGCGACCAACGGCAATCGTTTTTGTAAAGCTCGTACATTTGCTCGAAGCCCGCCGCAAACCGTGCGGCGCGCAAACAGTGCTCGGGGGCGTCGGTTTCGGTTAAGGAGGCGGCGTTTTCGGCTTTTTGACAAAGTGCGTCAATGCTTGCTTTTGTGGAGGCGGCGTCGCGTCCCCAGCAGTAGCGACGCAGACCGCAGCCTTGGCATATGCGCATATTGCAGCGGCGATAAAGAAGAAGCTTGTTCGGCATAGCTTCCTTGCGCGCGGCGTTTATTTCGGTGAAGCTTTTTTCGCATTTTTCCACGGTTGCCGCCGCAAAGCCGAGTGTGTGCGCGGCAAGCAGGGCGTCCGGGTGAGAAAAGCTGCCCATACCGGTTATGGCGTTATAGAGCTTTTTCGGCATACAGTAAAGAAGAATGGCGGCAAGCAGGGCATCGGGGAGATTTATAAGCACCTCGGACGAGCCGTTCGACAAAACGGTGACAACTGCATTTGTCATAACAAAGGAAAGACACACCGCCGCGCGCCCCTTTTGGGAAAAATAGCCCGCGCACAGCCCGGAAAGCGCATATGACGCACAGGCGGCATCAATTCTTCCGCGGCATAAGCAACTGACAAGCCCCATAATAAGCCCGGCACAGCACCCCTGTACCGCGCCGAACGAAAGCGAAAACGAAAGCACCGTGAGCACGCACAATATCCCCGAAACGGTGAAAAGATTGCCAAGTCCCGCCGTGCCGAAGCCGCATATAACGCCGCCGCACAAAAACGCAAGCGCAACGGTTTCTTCCGAGCTTAAGCTGCGCCTGAGATTAAGCGTTTCGACAACGGGCACTGCCGTTAAAAATGCCAATGTGCCGAAATACACGGTGGCGGCGTCGGTTACGAGAAGTGCCGCGTCGTACAAAAGCGGAAAGCCGCCGAGTGCGCGCGCACCCAAAAGCATAAATCCGCCCGAAAGTGCCGCCGCCGCTCCCGCCGCGGCGGAAATTATGCGCCGTGAATATGCTTTTTTTGAAAAGAGCTTTTCGTTTGCAAGGGCAAAAAACAAAAACGCCGTTATGTATTTTAACGCGGTGACGGCGGCGTTCTTTCGAAAAAGGAACCCTAAAACCGCCGCCCCCGCACACAAAAAGCCGTTTTTGCCGAGAGTGAGCATTGCCGCGGAAAACGCAAAGCCCAGCGGGGCACTGCCGCCGACAAGCTTTGTTCCCGAGAGCAGAAACGCGCACGCGGCACACAAAACACGCTCCGCCGTGAAAAACGACAAAAACGACTTGTGCGCCGAAATATCGAAAACGGGCTTTTTTCGTACAATTTTTTTAAAAGGCTTGAGAACAGATTTTCCCACAAAAATACATTCCTTTCCGCAAAGTAAAATTCTATGATTGATTTTACAGGATTATGCGTAGCGGTTTTTGTCAAATAAAATATTTGTTGAAAAAATATTCGGTCAATAAAAAATAAAATACGGCACAAAAAACGCTTCGGTGCGCTTAACCGTCAAAAATTCCGAAAAAAAGCGCTTACGGTGCTTGACAAAATTTTCGGTTATGCTATAATCACCTAAAGTAAGGAAATGCGAGGCGGTTTTTTATGGAAAAAAAGCGTTCGGTTGATATGACGACGGGCGGCGTGTACGCCCTTATAATAAAATTTGTTATTCCCGTTATTCTTACGGGACTGCTTCAGTCGCTTTACAATGCCGCGGATTTGATAGTTGTCGGCAACTTTACGGGTAAGGAGGCTTTGGCGGCGGTCGGCGCAACGACAAGCGCAACCAACCTTTTGGTAAACGTGTTCGTCGGGCTTTCGTCCGCGGGGGGCGTGCTTGTGGCGCAAAAATTCGGCGCAAAAAACGAAAGCGGCGTGTCAAAGGCGGTGCACACCTCGGTTGCGCTGAGCCTTGTCGGCGGTGTGCTTATGACGGTTGTCGGAATATTGACGGCGTACCCTTTGATGAGGGCAATGTCCACCCCCGAGAACGTAATCGATTTGTCGGTTTTGTATATGCGCATAATATTCGGCGGCGTTACGGCAATGCTTGTATACAACTTCGGCGCGTCGATACTGCGTGCCGTGGGCGATACGAAGCGTCCGCTTTACATATTGGTGCTTTCGGGCTTGGTAAACGTGGCGTTAAACCTCGTTTTGGTAATCGTGTTTCATTTGGGGGTTGCGGGTGTTGCCATAGCCACGGTAACATCGCAGGTTATATCGGCGGCATTGGTTTTAATGTGCCTTATCAAAACAAGCGAATGTTATCGCCTTGAAATACGAAAAATAAGAATTTACGCCGCGGAGCTTGGGCAGATACTTTACCTCGGCATTCCGGCGGGAATACAGGGAATAGTATTTTCCGTTTCGAATATAATGATTCAATCCTCGATAAACAGCGTGGGCGACGTGGCAATGGCGGCAAGCGCCGCTTGCACAAGTATAGAGGGCTTTGTGTATATAGCAATGAACGCTTTTCATCACGCCGCGCTGACTTTTACCAGCCAAAACTACGGCGCGCACAAATTTGAAAGAATAAAGCGGGGGCTGATTTCGGCGTGCGTGTGCGTGGCGGCGCTCGGACTTTTGATGGGAACGGCGGCGGTGCTTTCGGGCAACCGACTGTTGGCAATTTATTCAAAATCGCCCGAGGTTATCGCCGCGGGAAAAATGCGGCTCGACCGCATTTGCGGGGCATATTTTCTGTGCGGGCTTATGGACACGGTGTCGGGCGTGCTGCGCGGGATGGGCGTGTCGGTGCTGCCGGTGGCGGTTACGATTGTGGGTGTGTGCGGAATAAGACTGGCGGCGGTATTTTTTGGCAGACCGTATGTGAGCGCAGAGGATTTAAACATTTTGTTTTTATCCTATGTTGTGTCGTGGACTGTGGTAACACTGGCGCACATAATAACCTTTATATACATATACCGCAAGAAAAAAGCGGAAATCGATAAATAGGCGCGGAGGAAATATGGATATTTTAAAACGCACGGCAATAGGTATAACGGCGCACGTTGACTCGGGAAAAACAACCCTTTCCGAGTCAATTCTTTTTACGTGCGGCAGTATACGTAAATGCGGGCGGGTGGATCATCGCAACTCGTTTTTGGACAATGACGAAATGGAGCGCGAGCGCGGCATTACCATTTTTTCAAAGCAAGCGGTGATAGAGCGCGGCAATGTGAAGATAACCCTTCTCGACACACCGGGGCACGCCGACTTTGCGGCGGAAACGGAGAGAGCACTTTGGGCACTTGACGCGGTTATTTTGGTAATAAGCGCAACCGACGGGGTGCAAAGTCATACGAAAACCCTTTGGAAAATGCTTGAAAGAAGCCGCATACCCACATTTATATTTGTAAATAAAACGGACATTGCACACTCCCCGCGGGAGGAAATTATTGCAAATCTCAGGCGCGAGCTGTCGGACGCGGTGGCGGACGTTTCGTCGCCGAGCTTTTATGAGGACGCGGCTGTGTGCGACGAAGAAATGATGGATATGTTTTTGGAAAACGGCACAATAGAGGACGAGACACTTGCCGCCGCTTTCGGCGAAAGAAAGCTCTTTCCGTGCGTTTTCGGCTCGGCACTGAAAAACGAGGGCGTGGATATTCTCATAGAAAAGCTGTGTGCGTTTTCGCCGTGCCGCACGGGCGGCGGCGAGATGAGCGCACGAGTATTTAAAATTACGCAGGACGAGCGCGGACAACGCCTTACGCATATGAAAATCACGCACGGAAGCTTAACCGTGCGCGAAAGCTTAAATACGGGAAAAAGAAGCGAAAAGGTAAACGATATTCGCATATATTCGGGGGAAAAGTTCGAAAGCGTGGCAAGCGCAATCGCGGGTGATGTGTGCACCGTTTGCGGACTTGAGGACACCTACGCGGGACAGGGCATAAACGAGGAGAACGCCCCCGCGCTTTTCTCGCAACCGATATTTACCTACAGCCTTGCAATTGAGGACAACACCGACCCGCGCGTGGCTTTGGCACAACTGAAAAAGCTTGAACAGGAGGAAACGCGGCTGTGCGTGTCGTACGAGCCGCGGCTTGACAAAATACAGCTTCGCCTTATGGGCGAAATACAGCTTGAGGTTATATGCCGCACCATGCTCGACCGCTTCGGCATAAAAGCCCGGCTTGAGCCTGCCGGCGTGCTTTATAAGGAAACAATAGCCGCCCCTGCGGAGGGCGTGGGGCATTTTGAGCCGCTTCGACATTAT
>CAZIQC010000129.1:0-4422 GCA_964541335.1 uncultured Oscillospiraceae bacterium | reverse complement strand
CCCGGGGTTATCGGTTTAAACTCTTCTTTTTTTCTTGTAAGGGTATTGTAAAGCTTCATATATTTTCCTCCTCGTGTTTCTCGCCGTTTTCATCCAGTTTCGCATACAGCTTGTCAATGCGTGCGTTAATTCTGCACAGCTCCTGACTCATCGGGTCGGGAATATGCACCTGGTCAAGGTCGTTCACTCTTCTCGAGCCGCACTTTACCACGCGCGCCGGCACACCCACGCACGTGCAGTTTGGCGGTATTTCGCGCAAAACAACCGCATTTGCCGCGATTTTCGAATTATCTCCCACGCAAAACGGTCCGAGCACCTTTGCACCCGCGCCCACCATAACGTTATTCCCAAGTGTCGGATGCCGCTTGCCCTTTTCCTTGCCCGTGCCGCCCAAGGTCACTCCCTGGTATATTGTGCAGTCGTCACCTATAACAGCCGTTTCGCCGATAACCACGCCGCAACCGTGGTCTATAAGCAAGCCCTTGCCTATCTGCGCCCCGGGGTGAATTTCTATTTTCGTAAAAAAGCGTACAAGCTGTGATATCAGCCGCGGCAAAAACCTCAGCCCCTTGCAATACAGCATATGTGCCAACCTGTGAAACAGCACCGCGTGAAAGCCCGGATACAAAAGAGCCACCTCAAAGGCATTTCGTGCCGCGGGATCGCGCTCCGTAATCGCTTTTATATCGTATCTTATTTCGGAAAAAATAATTATCACTTCCTTAACAGACTAATTATACATTATATTGAGAAAAAAGCAACCGTAAAATTTTATTTTTTCGCATATTGCGCTTTTTATTTCGTCGATTTAATTCTTGAATTTTGACTCGAAGCAATGCTTGCGAAGTCCGCCGCCGATACGGTGGGGGCGGCTTTGCTTGAAATCATTTTATCACAATATATCGCTCAATGCAAGACGAAAGCACCAAATTTTTCATCTCTCGCAAAGGCTTTGTTTTATGCCGTTATTCTCCAAAATACGCGGTTTTGTTACAAAAGCGTCAAATTTTCATATTTTACTTGCCTTTGAACATTTTATGTGCTAAACTTTTATTATGTTAATTCTATTGTTTGAGGAATATTTGTTATGAAGCGTTTTATATCTTTAATATGTGCCGCGGTTATCGCGGTGTCGCCCGTGAGCTGTTTTTCCGCCGATGCCGACCGACTGCTCACCCCTCCCATATGGATGCCGGAAAACATACTTTCCGACAATGAAAATCCCGCCGCAACGAACGGCGACGCAATGCTTTCCGAGGAGGAAATGGGGTTTTCGGAAAGCTACGGCACAAAGCTAAAATACACCAACAGGGTTGACGGCTACAGCATTGTCGTTCCGTTCGATATGGCGGTTGACCGCTCGCTTTCCGATATATGCACCGTTTTTTCAAGCAACACCTTGCGCCTGTCGGTCTATAAGGAAAGCTTTGACACCGTGCAGGAGCGCGAATCGTACCTTGTTTATTCCAATAAATTCACGGAAAACACCGCCGACCACACAATCGAGGAGAACACATCTTTCATCTCGGGCAAATACGAGTATCGCATTCTTCGTTGGTCGCGCAAAAAGCTCTCGCGCATTAAAAACGACAAGCGGTTTTACGCTTGCATTGACGTGTGTGTGGGCGCACGCGTGTACACTTTCTTTTTTGCTTCGTCGGCGGAGTTTATCTATCCGTCAACGTATATGGATATTGTAAATTCTCTCGAAACGTTCGATCCTATTGTGTCAAGCGACAATGCCTACAACAAGGGCTACAAGAAAACCTCCCCGAAGCTCAATACATACGCGCAAAGCACGTATGACAGGCTTTTTGCGGACAATGCGCCGTTCAGAATGGGTATGTTTGCCCCGGAAAAATACGGCGGGTTCGAAAAGCTTGCCGAATTTGAAAATGCCCTTGACTACACCTTCGACGCATTTTTGGTTTATACCGAATTTCCCGACAAGCATGGTATGAATACATATGCTTATTATTCGAAAGCGTCGGACTATGTTTCGAGAATAGAGAACTACTTTACCTATGCGCAAAGTAGCAAAAAAGCGATTGAGCTTACACTTCAAACGCCGCTTTCGCGGTTGAGCGATTCCAATATGATATACGAAATTTTAAACGGCGAATACGACCAATTTTTATCGCTTTACGCCAAGCTTATCGCACGCTATCCCTCGGTGACGGTGCTTTTCCGTCCGTTTAACGAAATGAACTGCGACTGGTGCAATTACAGCGCATATTACACCTCGCGCGACCCGCAACTGTACGTTGAGCTGTATCGTTATATATATCAAATTTTCAAATCCGCGGGTTGCGCCAACACCATATGGGTTTGGAATCCGAATGAAAAAAGCTTCCCGGGTTATAAGTGGAACGACCAGTCGCTTTATTATCCCGGCGATGAATATGTCGATGTTTACGGACTCACAGGCTACAACACGGGCACGTATTACAACGCCGAAATTTGGCGCTCGTTCGATGAAATATATGCTCCGATATATGCCCGCGCACTGCGTATAAACGAAAAACCGATGATGATTACGGAGTTTTCGTGTTCGTCAATCGGCGGCGATAAAGTGCAGTGGATAAACGATATGTTCGCTGTATTGCACAAATACGACAGAATAAAGCTCGGCATATGGTGGCACGCTGCCGATCTTGACGGCGAAACGCTCGCGCGTCCGTATTTTATGGATACTCCGGACGGAACACTCGACGCATTTAAAAATAATCTTGTAAGGGAGTGATTGTATGCCTCTTTTTTGGACGGTCTTGACGGTGATTTTTTTCTTGGCGGAGGCGGCAACGGCACAGCTTGTCGGCATATGGTTTGCCTGTGCGGCGTTTTTGACGCTGGTTTTAACGCTTCTCGGTTTGCAAAGCGTTTACGCCCAGGTTTGCGCCTTTGTTTTCTTTACGGTTGTGCTTCTTATTTTAACGAAGCCCCTCGCCCGAAAGCTTAAATCAAAGTCAAGCTTAAAAACAAATACCGACGCTCTCATCGGCAAACGTGCCGTTGTTACGGAGCGTATAAACAATCTTGATTCCGCGGGGCGCGTCAAAATAAACGGAATGGAATGGAGCGCACGCGCAAAAAGCGGCACTGCCGAAGCGGGCAGCACGGTGGAGATTGTCGGTATTGACGGTGTAAAATTACTTGTAAAAAACATTGAGGAGGATTGATTATGGAGTACATTGTATTTCTTGTTATGTTGCTTGCCGTTGTTGTGGTTGCAAACATCAAAATCGTTCCGCAGGCAAACGCTTACATTATCGAGCGTTTCGGCGGCTACAGCGAAACCTGGCAGGTGGGACTGCACATTAAGGTGCCGTTTATAGACCGCATTTCAAAAAAAGTTAATCTTAAAGAGCAGGTCGTGGACTTTCCGCCGCAGCCCGTTATTACCAAGGATAACGTATCTATGCAGATAGATACGGTGGTTTATTTTCAAATAACCGACCCGAAGCTGTTTGCATACGGCGTTGAACGACCGATGATGGCTATTGAAAATCTTACCGCAACCACGCTTCGTAACATAATAGGCGATCTCGACCTTGACGCAACGCTTACCTCGCGCGACACCGTAAATACCAAAATGCGCGCAATTTTGGATGAAGCAACCGACCCCTGGGGAATAAAAATAAACCGCGTGGAATTGAAAAACATTATTCCTCCCAAGGAAATACAAAATGCTATGGAAAAGCAAATGAAGGCCGAGCGCGAGCGGCGTGAATCGATACTGCGCGCCGAGGGCGAGAAAAAGTCCGCAATTCTTCTTGCCGAGGGTGAAAAGGAATCCGCAATTCTTCGCGCCGAAGCGAAAAAGCAAGCCGCAATACGCGAGGCCGAGGGGCAAGCCGAGGCGATTGTTAAGGTGCAAACCGCGGTTGCCGAGGGTATTCGCCGCATAAACGAGGCAGCACCCACACAGGGCTATATTGCATTGAAATCGCTCGAAAGTATGGAAAAAATATCGGACGGGCAGGCAACCAAGCTTATTATTCCGTCGGATATGCAGGGTCTTGCCGGAATGGCGGCTTCCGTTAAAGAAATTTTGAAATAAACGTCAAAATCGGTTTTGACCGTGTTGACATCGCAATCGCACACGAGACTGTAAAAACATTATTTTTTACAGTCTCGTTTTTGCGCTCCGCCGCGGCATTTCGGCACGGTGCTCGACAAAGCACTCCGCCCGCCGAGCCGCGCCCGCATCGCCGACACCGCAAATTTTGCCGTTTTTCGGGGTCAACAAAATTTTCATAAAAAATACAAAAAACATATTGACAAAAGACATTACTTTTGCTATAATTTGAAAGTCGCAAGTGCGGGTGTAGTTCATTGGTAGAACACCAGCCTTCCAAGCTGGATAGGTGGGTTCGATTCCCATCACCCGCTCCATTTTGTGCCTGTAGCTCAGTTGGATAG
>CAZIQC010000128.1:0-4454 GCA_964541335.1 uncultured Oscillospiraceae bacterium | reverse complement strand
GAAAATCGCACAAAATGCGTCTGAAATAATCGTGCCGCACAAACGATAAAAAGCTTCGCGAGTCGGTCGTCATTCCCACAAAGTTCGACAAAAGAGCGAACGCCGCCGTATTTTCGAGCATTTGCTCAATCCCGTACTTATGGTCGCACCACCACCAAGCGGGACCTTGCGTTACAATTCCCGCCGTGCCGTCCCCGGAATACGAACCGGCAAGAACCGAAATAAGCGCGTTGTCCGCGGGGTTCAGCGTAAATAAAACTGTTTTCGGCAAGTGTGCTTCCTTTTTGTCGAGTGTGTCCAAAAAGCGTGTCAGTGATTTTACGTTCACGCTGTTTCCTATGCCGGCAAAGCCGCCTGCGGGTCCCGCCGCTTTCCGCAGGCGTGTGCTTGTACTGCGCTGTGCGCCGATGTGAAGCTGCATCACAAAGCCGTATTTTGCAAAGCTTTCGCCGAGAAATTCGAGTATGTGCGAAAAAAGCTTTTGCGTATCCGCCGTTTCCGAATCTTCTCCGTCCAACAGTCTTTTAAAGCGCGCGTCGTTTTTCCTGTCATCCTCGTAAAACACAAATCCGTTGTCGAGGGCAATATCCGCAAACACACATCCGCTTTTTGATAAATTCGCAAGTCTTTCGGTTACAGCCGCCTTAAAATCGTCAATTCCGTTTATCTTCACGCCCGACGCTTTCTCCAGCTTTTTCAGCGTTTCATCCGTCGGAGGGAGCAGATCGTCGCACCGAAGCGACGGCACAACAACGGAAATTTTTTCGAAAATGCCCGCGTCATCGCATATCGACATACACGGACTGGCAAATTCAACGTTAAAGCCTTTTAAAATCGTGCTTGCCGAAACTGTGTGCGTTTTTAAATATCGGTTGCAATATTCGTAAATCTCCTCGGCATTTTCCCCGTTCGGTGTCAATTCCGTGCCGAATATCGCACAAAGCTCCTCTCTTGCCCAAATGTAGAGCGGATTTCCGACAAGGCGCGGCACCGTTTCGCACCATTTTACGAATTTTTCCTTGCGGTCAGAATTTCCGGTAATGTATTTTTCCTCCACACCGCACATTCTCATTGCACGGTGCTTGTAGGGGTCCGGCTTTATCCACAAATCATAGATATTGTCAAACTTCTTGTCGCTTGCGATTTCCTCCGCCGACAGATGATTGTGGTAATCGATTATCGGGAGCGTTCGCGCAAATTCGTAAAGCTTTTTTGCGGTTTCCGTGTTAAGGAAAAGCGTTTGATCGTACATTTTGTTTCACCTCTGTGTGTTTATTATGCTATTCGCTTTTTTCCGTAATATATCTTCTTGACTTATTTACGCTTTGAGTATACAATATATTTATACTTAAAACAATACTCTATTTGACAAGATTGTATGGTATTCGCTTATTTTCGGAGGTTTTTATGAACGATGTAAGATTTAACGGAAATTTGGATTTTTCTTTCCATAATGCGGGCTTTGTCAGTGTGCGAAGAAATCGGGGCTACACCTATGAATACAAAAACGGCAAGGCGCGTTATTCGTTCATACATTTGCAAAGCGGCGAAATGGATTATTTTTTCGAACACGGAAAAACAACGGTAAAAATAAAAGAGGGCGACTTTTTGTTCATTCCGAAGGATATTCCCTACAAGGCCGAATATTTAAAGGATAATACCGTTGTAAAAATAATAGTTTTTGACATAAGCGCAAAAAAACTGCCGTCCGTTTTTACGCGCCCTCATTACGAAAAGTCGCCCGAAATCGCGGTTGCCTTTCATTCAATATCGGGCGTCAATGCGCGCAATGCGATTTATCTGACCTCAAAAATTTACGAAATAATGTATTATGCGGAAGCCGCACTGCACAACATCCCCAAAAAATACAAAAAGCTTAACCCCGCGCTTCGCGAGGTTAAGCTTAAATACAACGAAAACAAAAGCTCGGCATACTATGCCGATTTGTGCAAAATGAGTCAGTCGAATTTTCGCAAGCTTTTTAAAGAATACACCGGCAAAACATTTATCGAATACAGAAACGCTCTTCGCATTTCCGTTGCGAAAGAAATGCTCGACAGCGGAGAATTTACCGTGTCCGAGGCGGCATATATCGTCGGTTTTAACAATATGTCGTTTTTTTACGAGATGTACAAGCGCTGTACGCAAAGCACATAAGAAAGCCGCAATTATTGTGCACCGCAAAGAACCGCCCCCGAGCGTCGAAATTCGGGGGCGGTTCTTTTTACATTTTTATGTATATATTTTTCTCAAATATTTCAAATCCTCGACCGCGTTTTTGTAATATTCGTCCGCGGTGGCGGCATCCTTTGTGAATTCAACCGTTATCGTTCCGCAAAAGCCGCGCGAAATAAAATATTTTAAATTATCGCCGAGCATTTCTCCCGATTCGGCAAGCGCATTATAACAACCTTTTTCCACGGGATATGCCGAATGTATGTGGCAAATTCTGTTTCCGTAACAATTAAAGCACTCCTCGGCAAAGTCACGCGCCGTCACAAGATGAATAATCGCACCGAAGCGGCTGTCCAAGCCGCAAAAAAGGCTTGCGGCTTGCAGAGGATTTTCCGCTATCGTCCATTGATGACATTCGCACAAAAGCTTGGTTTCTTTCGGTATCATTTCCGAAAATCTGATGAGTGTTTCCGTTTGAAAATCAATGTCCGCGGTTGATTTTACATCTTCCGTGCTCGAAAAATTGTATTTTACCGCCGTGGCGTTTAAAAGGGAAATTGCCTCCGCAACGCTTTTCATCTCGTCGGTGACACCGTTTTTTAAATTGAGATAACTGTTAAAAATGTATTCGCAGTCGGCAAAAGCAAGCCGTTTTTTCTCTGCGTTGTCCGCAAGCATAAAATGATTTTCCCAAAGCTCAACCCCGTCAAAGCCGTCATCAGCGGCTTTTTTTACGTATTCGCTCACTTTATACGTCGGCACCTTGCCGTTGCTCCAACGATTTTTTTCCAAAGCAATCGAACCCAAATAAATCTTACTCATAACAGCCCCCTGTTTATTGAAATTCCGCTTTTAAAGCCTTTACATCATTAAGATAAACAATCCGCCCTGAACGGTTCTGTTTTGAAATCCCAGTCTGTATAATTCTCTTCCCTGTTCCTTTTCGGGAACATATATTCTTTGCCGCGGGCTTGACGTAAAATACCAATCGGTAAAGGGAACTCTGTCGGGTGTCTTTTGCAGCATATTCCACATTGCGTTTATGATATTTTCGCGGTATTCTTTATCGTCCGTCAGCACACACGACCACATCTGCCAATCGCTTTTCGAATAATCGCTTCTCGAATCGAGCGGCAAGCCGAATTCGTTGATTTTCGTTTTATAAAATTCGACCTCGGTTTTTGCAATGCTCTCGTCAAATATGTTTAAATCAAGAAGCTTATCCCAAATAAGGTTGTACTTTATACTCCAGGTGTCGGGCTTGTTAAACGCCAGCTTGTAATGATTGTTTTCAAGCGCCGCTTTCTTAAACGCCGCCGCATATTCCTTTGCCTTTTCCGCATATTGCTCGGCTTTTTCGGTTTCTCCCATTTGTTCGAGCAGCTTTCCCCATGCGGCAATACCGAGAATTGCTTTAATCGAAAGATTGCAGTTTTGTGCCAAATGCCCGGCAAAGTCGTCCGTGCAAAGCTGATTTTCGGGATTCCATCCCGCATCAACCAGATAATCCGCCCATTGCGTAAGCAGCTTTTTATGCTCGGCGGCATATGCCGTGTCCTTTTTTGCCCGACATACCGCCGCCGTGCAAAGAAGCATATTTCCGCACTCTTCAACGGGCATTTGCATATCATAGCGCATTTCCCGTGTTTTGGGTTCATATCCGTAGTCCTGCCCGTCGGCCAGCGGATATACCCCCACGTCGTGCGGTGCAAACGGGTATTCCCACTGCTTCATCGAGGCATATTTAAAAATGGGATTGAGCATACCGCAAACCAAATCGGGATTGTAAATCAAAAACAGCGGCATTGACGGATATGTAACATCCACCGTTCCGATACAGGCGTTGCTGTAGCATTCCTTTGACAAAAAATATATTTTTCCGTCATAAAAAACAAGCTTATGCGCCGCAACGGCTTGTCTGTAAGCAAGAGAAACTATATCGCAATATTTTTCCCCGAATACGCTTGCTTTTTCGAGAAGTTCGTTTTGAAAACAAACCACCCGCTCGCACACGGTGGCAAAATCTGCCAAAGCTTCTTGCAAAAGCATATCAAATGTTTTCCCGTTGCGATAGCAGTATGCTTTTACCTTTTCCCCGAAAAGCTCTATCGAATAAATATCGTCATAAGCAAGGCATAAAAAGCCCGAAGCGCCGTCCGTTACGGTATACTCTTTAATGCAAGCGAGAGATGGGTATCCGTCCTTTACCCTGTGCGCGCCCGATATTTCGCGGTATTCGTCACCGTAAATCAGTTTTTTCTTTTCGGCGGAATTCAGGC
>CAZIQC010000127.1:0-4457 GCA_964541335.1 uncultured Oscillospiraceae bacterium | reverse complement strand
ATTTTGTTTTTACTTTCAAATCTAAAGGAACCCTTCAAACCCGCATAAACACTGGTCAAACTGCGTGGTATCTAAATAGTGCGTTTATTTTACGGCAAATGAGCGGCAAATTTCATTTCACAGAAAGCGTCAGCTTTCTATTTCATAATCCGATGGATTATTTCATATCTAGCAACGCGAGATATTTCATTAAATATTTACTTTTATTGTTGTTTATGTTCAATAAGGGGCGTTAGCCCCGTCATTCAACGTTTTCAGTGGGAGATTGTGCTCCCACTGAAAAAATTAAGATGAACCCCGCCGCCTACAGAGGCGGGTGACGTCTTAATTTAGTTATAATTTTTTTACAGAAGTGGTATGCAAATGAAAGAAAATAAGCTTGTTGATTTGTCTGTGGATTTTGCGGTAAGAGTTATTAAATTGTGCGAAACTATAAAAGGACATTACTCGATTACCAATCAGTTGGAAAGAAGTTCAACATCAATAGGCGTTAATATTCGCGAGGCAAATTATGCTCAAAGCAAAAATGACTTTATTTCAAAATTGCAGATAGCTTTAAAAGAATGTTTTGAAACTGAATATTGGCTTGAACTGTTTGCAAGGTCGGCAATATCGGATGAAACACTTGTAAAGGATTTATCCAAACAATGCGGTTCTATTCGTAAAATTCTCATTTCCTCAATAAACACCGCAAAGAAAAACAATACTTAAATGCATCTGTATTTTCTCCGAAAGCAAAAATCGACAAGGTTTGCCGAAACCTTGTCGATTTTATTTATTTCTTCTTCATATCAGCCGATTTGCGCTTCGTTTATGTTTTGCATTGTATACGGCATATCGAGTTCATACATTATACGCGTTTTAAGGCGAATATCTCTTGACGACGCGCCTATGTAAATATCGTATGCGCCGTTTTCCGCCACATAGTCGTGAAGCATTACATTGTAGTACGAAAAATCGGCTTTGTTTAACACAAAGGAAATTTCCTTTTCTTCTCCCGCCGCAAGGAATACCTTTTCAAACCGTTTAAGCTCCTTTATGCTTTTTACAACGTTGGAAACGGGGTCGCCTATATAAAGCTGTACAACCTCCGCCCCGTCTACATCGCCCGTGTTTTTGAGCGAAAACCTTACGGCAACGTTTTCGCCGTCAACCTCTGCGTGCAATGCGGAGTATGCAAATTCCGTATAAGATATTCCGTGCCCGAACGGGTAGAATATTTCCTCGGGGTGCTTGTCGTAATAGCGATAGCCCACGTCGAGCTTTTCTTTGTATTCCACCTTAAGAGAATCTCCCGGATAATCCAAGTCGGTGCGCATTACCCGCGGATACGTTTCCGCCAGCTTGCCGCTCGGATTTATTTTGCCGCACAAAATGTCGGCAACGGCCTTGCCCATTCCTTCGCCGCCAAGTCCCGCGCAAAGGATTGCGTCGGCGGTGTCGCCCCAATCGTCGAATATCAGCGCGCCGCCACTTTGCAGTACCACAACCGCCCGCTTCCCTTGGCGAATTATTTGCTCTGTTATATATGCCTGATTTGGATTTATTGTTGCAGTGCGGCGGTCAAAATTCTCCGTATCTTCGGACTGCATAGTCCCGCAGAAAATCACGGCAACGTCCGTCTTTTCAACCTCCTGCCACCAACCGCCGTACCACTTGGGCCACAGCATTTCGCCCGGCAGCTCGCTTTTTTTGAAAGCTTCCACGTAAACAAATTCCGTGTTGGGCAGGTTCTTTTTCATCTCTTCAAGGGGCGAGTCGGTGTATGCTTCGCTTTGCAAAACCTCGGCACTGCCTTGTCCCGAAATAAGCGGAAAACGTGCATAATCGCCCAAGACCGCTATTTTTTTGTATTTTTTGCTTGTAAGCGGTAATGTGTTATCCTTGTTTTTCAAAAGAACCATACTCTCTGCCGCAAGGTCGCGCGCCGTTTCGTGCTGATTGTCGCGGTTATAGGATATTTGCGCTTTTTCTTGTCGTTTATTCAAAAATTCGAGCATACGCAAAACAGCCTCGTCGATTTCTTTTTGCGTTACAAGTCCTTTTTCCACGCCGTCTCGCAGTTGCTCGACGATGTCGGGATTGGGCGGCATTTGCAAATCAAGCCCCGCTTTCACGGCGCGGGAAATGTTTTGCACCGCACCCCAGTCGGACACAACCATTCCGTCATAATTCCATTCTTCCTTGAGAATTTTTTTCAGCAAAAATTCGTTTTCCGAGCACCAAACTGCATTTATCTTGTTGTACGCGCACATAACGCTGTCGGGCTTGCCTTTTTTTACCGCCGTTTCGAACGGTTTAAGGTATATTTCGCGCATTGTGCGCTCGTCGATTTCCACGCTTGTTGTAAGGCGATACTGCTCTTGATTGTTAAGTGCGTAATGCTTCAGCGACGCGCTCACGCCCTTTTCCTGCAAGCCGTTTATGTATGCCGCGGCAAGCTCACCGGCAAGAATCGGGTCCTCGGAAAAATATTCGAAATTTCTTCCGCAAAGAATGTGCCGCTTAATGTTCGTTCCGGGGCCGAGGAGCATATCTATGCCGTTGTTTATACATTCGTCGGCAAGGGCTTGTCCCATTTTCGCCGCGGCGGCAGTACTCCACGAATTGCCGATATTGCACAAGGACGGAAAATGGGTGCAGTTTTTTTCTTTTTCAAGTCGTGTGCCGTGCGGTCCGTCGGCAAAGGTTTTCGACTTTATTCCGAGTTCGGGGTCGGCGTGGGTTTCCATGGTATTGCTCCCGTTCAAAAGCAGTGCCTTTTGCTCAAACGTCATTTTCTTTAAAATTTCTTTTGCGTTCATTTTTCTTCCTTCTTTCCTATATTGTTTCTGTATGCGCCGGGGGTAATCCCCTCGTATTTTTTAAATATGCGGTTAAAGGTTCGTATATGCCCGTAGCCCGCTTTTGCGGAAATTTCCATAATGGTAAGGTCGGTGCTTTCCATCATTTCCTTTGCTTTTCGAATACGAATGTTATTGATATAGTCAACCATAGTTATACCGCAGCTCTTTTTAAACATTTTCGAAAGATATGCGGGATAAATGTCGAACGTGTTTCCTATCGAATTGATATTTATGTTTACGTCGGAATAATTTTCCTCTATATAGCGGCACACATCGCCTATGCGCGTGTCCTCGTCCGGCTTTTGCTTGGACGGACAATACTCCTCGATAAAGGTTATCAGCTTGCGGCGCAGCTTTTTGGGCGTGTCGCACTTTAAAAACTCCGACACACGGCTTCTTTGAGGTGCTTCGCCCGCTTCGGGAAGCTTTAGTATTACGGCCGATATGTCAAACATCAGCATTTTTATTTCCTCAAGAGAAAGATTGTCATCATTTTTGATATTGTCAAACAGCTCGTTTACAAAAGCGGCGGCGTCGCTCCTTGCGCCGCATTGCAAAAGATTGATAAGCTTTTTCTCGTCCTCCAATCCGAAATGATAATCTGACGTTGACGCTTTCTTTATATTTTCAAAGAAAAGCGACGCTTCGGGGGCTTTCATTTTTTTGTATTCAAGCGTATACACCGCTTCGGAATACGCCGTGGCAAGCATATTTGTGCCGCTGTGTATTCCCGAAGCCGAAATTGTCAGCCGCAACGAAAAATACTTTTCTATCATTTTTAAGCCGTAGCTTGCAATTCTTTCGTAAAAATCTCTGTCGCACGCTTCGCCGCTTGCCACGCAAACAAAGCTTTTTGCCGCGTTTATCACATAGCCCGAGCTTTTCTCCGTAGTGAATATTTCCTCGAATATATTTGTTATGATAAAGCGCACCTCAAGCTGTTTTTGCTCCTCGCTGAGGTTTTCCTCCGGCAAAAAGGCGGAAAACTCCTCCGGGTCGAAAGCAAGCACCGCAACACTTTGCGGGAAAATGTTTATGTCGTATTCGCGAAAAAGCTCGTTTTGCTTTTCCGCGCTCAATTCTCCCAAAAGTGCCTGTGCAAGCGCGTTGGCGTGCAGATTGTTTTTATATTTCCGCGTGATTTTTTCAAGGTCGCGGTTTTTTGCGAAAGAATTTTCGAGCGAGGAACGAATTTTCGAATATTCGTCCTCGTATTCGCTGAGTCCGCAAAGCTCCAAAAGCTCCCGCACGGGCTTATAGTCACGCCTTGCGAAATACCACGCCAAAACAAGCCCGAACAATACGCACACCGAAATCGCCGCCACGGAAACAATGCGCATACCCACCAATTCTCGGTACAGACGGTCCTTGTCGCCCACGGTGATAAGCGTCATACTTATTTCGTCGTAATTTATATGATTTGTTCTGACAAGGTTGTTTTTATTCTTTTCCGTTTTTGTAAGACTTTCCGTGTTTGGCGCTTTCTTGGTTTTTTCCGTGCTTAAAAGCAACTTTCCGTTACTGTTGAAAAGATAAAGACTGCATTCCGAGTAGCGGTTGCTTTCCGTCACGCTTTTAAAGAAGTTGCTTTTTCGCACCATAACCGAAAAC
>CAZIQC010000126.1:0-4500 GCA_964541335.1 uncultured Oscillospiraceae bacterium | reverse complement strand
ATAATAAACATTGTGGACGCGACAAACCTAAGCCGCAGTCTGTTTTTCACAACGCAATTGCTGGAGCTGGGTATTCCGGTGGTTGTTGCGCTGAACAAAAGTGATATTAACGCAAAAAAGGGCACGAAAATCAATGTTGAAAAGCTTTCGCAAAGGCTTGCCTGCCCCGTTATCGAAACGGTATCGACCGCGGCGGAAGGACTTAAAGCCGTTGTAAAGGCGGCTTCATCGGCGGCGGGCGGCGTTCAAAATGCCGTTTACCGACAGGGCGATATTGACCTGTCGGACAAAAGTGCCGTTGAAGCGGCCGACCGCAAGCGCTTTGAATTTGTAAACAAGCTCGTGGCCGGCGTCGAAAGCCGCAAGCTTCTTACCAAGGACAAAAATTTCGGAGATAAAATCGACGCGGTTCTTACAAACAAGTGGCTCGGTATTCCGATATTTGCGGCGGTGATGTTTCTTGTGTTCTACATTTCCCAGGCGGAAAGCCCCATCGGTGTGGGGAAATGGTTTGAGGGAATATTGACGGGCGCAATAGATTCGTTCCAAGAATGGGTCGGAGGAATGTTGGAAAACGCAAGCCCGCTTTTGCAGGCAATAGTTGTTGACGGAATTATAGGCGGAATAAGTGCGGTAATGGGCTTTTTGCCGCTTGTAATGGTAATGTATTTCCTTATTGCACTGCTGGAAGACTGCGGCTATATGTCGCGTGTGGCGGTTGTGCTAGATCCCATATTCAAAAAGGTGGGGCTTTCGGGAAAATCCGTTATCCCGTTTGTAATTACCATAGGGTGTGCGGTGCCGGGAATTATGGCAAGTCGCACAATTAAGAACGAGCGTGAACGCCGCGCTACGGCAATGCTTGCGCCGTTTATGCCGTGCGGAGCGAAAATCCCCGTTATTGCACTGTTCGCGGGTGCGTTTTTCGACAATGCGTGGTGGGTAAGCGCGTTGGTCTACTTTGCGGGAATTGCCCTCATTTTCTTGAATGCGTTGCTCGTAAACAAGGTTGCGGGCTACAAGGCGAGAAAATCGTTCTTTATTATCGAGCTTCCGGAATACAAGGTGCCCTCTCTTTGGGGCGCGTTTAAGTCGATGTGCAGCCGCGGTTGGGCTTACATAGTAAAAGCGGCAACGATTATCCTTCTTTGCAATATGGCGGTTCAGCTTATGCAGACCTTTACGTGGCACTTTACCGTGGCGGAGGTTGCCGACGCATCGATACTTGCATCGGTGGCACGTCCGTTTGCATATCTGCTTGTACCCGTTGTGGGCGTTTTGAGCTGGCAGCTTGCGGCGGCGGCGGTTACGGGCTTTATAGCAAAGGAAAATGTTGTCGGAACGCTGGCTGTTTGCTTTGTCGGGCTTGAAAACCTTATCGACACGGAAGAGCTTGCCCTTATGGAGGGGGCGGGCGCGGAGGTTGCCTCCGTATTTGCGATAACAAAGGTTGCCGCACTTGCATATCTTATGTTTAACCTTTACACGCCGCCGTGCTTTGCGGCAATAGGCGCAATGAATTCCGAAATGAAGAGCGCAAAATGGCTTTGGGGCGGAATAGGACTTCAGCTGTGCACGGGCTTTACGGTGGGCTATCTTGTTTATACAATCGGCACTTTGCTGACAGCTCCCGAAAGACTTAACGTTGCGGCGGCAATAGCGGGCTTGGCGGCAATAGCCGTTATGGCGGGCGTTGTCGTAAGACTTATTCAAAATGCAAATAAGCACATAAAAGAAGATTATGCCCTCGGAAACGAAAAAGCGGGTGTAACCGTATGAATATTGCAGACGTGATTTTAACAATAATTCTTGTTGTAATTGCGGGTTCGGCAATCAGATATATATACAAGGCGAAAAAGCGAGGAACAAAATGCATAGGCTGTCCGTATTCGGGAGAATGTGCAAGCAAAGAAAAATGCGGAAGCAATAAAAAAGCATTATAACAAAGATGGGGCGCTGTAAAAAGCCTAAGCTTTTTACAGCGCCCCTTTATGTATTTTCGGTATTTTTACAGAACCGACAAATCGTAGGATGTAAGATATTCCTTGGTGTTTTCGGTCATTTCCTTAAACAGCTTCTTTGCGTCGTCAAAGGTGCAGGTTACGAGCGGGTCGTTGGCAAATGCGGAGAATATCGCCTTAACGTCACGATTGGCAATAGCCTCGGAAACCTGTTCCTGCTCCGCGCAAACTCTTGCGATAAGCGGATATATCGACTTGGGAACGTTTTGCGCCGTTATGGGCGAAACGCTGTCCGAACGGAAAGCGGCGTTTGTTTCAACAATCGCTCCGAGCGGCAAATTCGGAATTTGACCGACGTTGGGCATATTTACGTTGGTTACCAAATCGCAAAGACCCAAAAGCGCGCGAATTTGATTTACGCCTTCCTCGCCGGTGCCCTTGATTTCGACCTTTTCTTTGCCGCTGATAAGGTCGGCACTTTTTTGAAGTCTGTTCTTAAGGTCGTTTTTGCGCCACTCAACGGTTGTTAAGCCGAAGCCCCAGTTTTCAACGGTTTCGGGGTCTGCAAGATACCACTTGCCCTCGCAAAATTCGGCCAGGTGACGGTCGCCCGCGGCGGCAATGAAGCCGTAACGCTTAAACAGGTCGAATTTTACCTTGTGAGAGCACGTGAACATTCTGTTCAACCAGTTTTCCTTGCCGGTGTGATAACCGTCCTTATGATTTTCGATGAATTTTTCGTAAACGGGGAACAAGTCCGTGGTGTGGTAGTGTGCACTTGTAAGCCAGGTGAAGTGGTTTACACCCGTAACCGTAACCTTAATATCGTGACGGTTAACATCTTCTTCGCCGAGCACCTCTTTAACCGCGGTGGAAAGAAGCGTTTGTGTGCCGAACACCTCGTGGCAGCAACCGAACGCCTTAATCTCGGGGAATACGCGATAAAGCGTTTTTACGCAAAGCGTCATCGGGTTGGTGTAATTGATTACCCACGCATCGGGGCAGAATTTTTTAATGTTTTCGGCAATTTCTTCATACATAGGCACGGTACGCATTGCACGCACAATTCCTCCGGGCCCCGATGTGTCGCCGACAGACTGGTAAATGCCGTATTTTTCGGGAGCGTGAACGTCCGACTCCATCTCGTCAAAGGTTCCGGGCAAAATGGAAATTACGACAAAGCTTGCGCCGGTGAGTGCTTCGCCGATGGTTTTCACCGCGTGATAATTCCATACGGATTTGGCGTTTTCGCAGTTTTTGTACATATTACCGATTGTTTCGTTATGCTCGGACGCTTCTTGGTCGATGTCGTAAAGATAAACATCGCCCGAGATGTCGTCGCACGAGGCAAGGTCGCTCATCAAGCCCCACGCCCAACCGCGCGAACCGCCGCCGATATAGGCAATTTTAATGCCCTCGACACTGTTTTTGTTAAATTTCATTGCAAAATCCTCCTCTTTGCTGTTATTTAAGCTCAGTATAAGTCGATTTTACCGTGTTTTCCATAAAATTATTGATAATATGAGAAAAAACCAAGAATATATTGTCAAAAAATAAAAAGAAAAACGCACCCTGACACGCAATTTCAAAATTACGGTAAATTTGATTGACAAAAAAGCAATAATATTATAAAATAAACGTAAGTATTTTTGAGAGGTGTTTGGTTTGAAAAATCAGGATAAGCAGATGGAAAAAATAGTTGCCTTGTGCAAGGGGCGCGGGTATGTGTACGCCGGCAGTGAGATATACGGCGGCTTGGCAAACACTTGGGATTACGGTCCTTTGGGCGTTGAGTATAAAAATAACGTAAAGCGTGCGTGGTGGAAAAAATTTGTACAGGAAAGTCCGTACAATGTGGGGCTTGACAGCGCAATTTTGATGAACCCGCAAACCTGGGTGGCGAGCGGACACGTGGGCGGCTTTTCCGACCCGCTGATGGACTGCAAGGAATGTAAGGCACGCCACCGCGCGGACAAGCTTATCGAGGATTATTGCCACGAAAAAGGCGAGGATATTGTCGTTGACGGGTGGTCAAACGAAAAAATGCTGAGCTTTATCGACGAAAACGGTATAAACTGCCCCGATTGCGGAAAGCATAACTTTACCGAGATAAGAAAATTCAACCTTATGTTTAAGACGTTTCAGGGAGTTACCGAGGACGCAAAGGCAGAGCTGTTTTTGCGCCCGGAAACGGCACAGGGTATTTTCGTAAACTTTAAAAACATAGCGCGCACAAGCCGCAAAAAAATTCCGTTCGGCGTGGGACAGGTGGGTAAATCCTTCCGAAACGAAATAACGCCCGGCAACTTTACTTTCAGAACAAGAGAGTTTGAGCAGATGGAGCTTGAGTTTTTCTGCAAGCCCGGCACCGACCTCGAATGGTTTGCATACTGGAAAGATTTTTGCAAAAATTTCCTTATTTCGCTCGGAATGAAAGAGGAAAATATGCGCCTGCGCGACCACAGTCCGGAGGAGGTGAGCCATTATGCCAACGCAATTACTGATATTGAGTTTATGTTCCTGTTCGGCTTGGGCGAGC
>CAZIQC010000125.1:0-4531 GCA_964541335.1 uncultured Oscillospiraceae bacterium | reverse complement strand
CCGGCACGTGGAACATTTGGGATGTGGACCGGTGGTGGCTTGAAAACCCCATGCCCACCCGCTATACCACAACGAACGCGGGCGACCGCTTCTACAATCAATGTGCCGACAGCCTCGTTGAACAGGGCTTTATAACGGAGGACGAACGCTGGCTTGTGCGCGAGCCGTACCTGCTTAACGAAGATACCGAGTTCGGAACAAATTCGTTTATCGATTGGGGGTTGGCAAAATCCTTCGGCGAAGACAGCGAAGAGGGCAAAATCCTTATCGACAGATGTATTGTCGGCGGGGGAAATTACCTTAAATATGCTTATGACTTTGAAAACAACAAACGTAAAAATATATTGATCGACGGGCGCGACCTTACGGGCTTTGTGCGCGACCGCGCGGGCTACTACGGCAATGCGGGCACAATTTTCGGATTGGGAACGTTCACCGTGGACAGCTTTATGGGGCTTTGCTACACATACCAAAATGCCGAAAAGTACAAAAGCATTCCAAAATATACCGAAAGCATTGACCTTATGTGGAGCGTTATCCAAAACTATATGGACAAAACAAATATGGGCAACCCGGGAACGAAGCCGGGCGGCTCTGATATGGAGCTTAATTTGCAGTATGACGGGGAAGACCCGAAAATACTTATCGCAATGCTTTATCTTTACCGTGCGACGAATTGCACCGACTTTTTGGATATGGCGCGCAACATTGCCGCAAATATAATAGAAGAATCTATGGTGAACGGCTTTTTCGTTGCAAACGACACCCTGCGCTACATTCCGCTTGACAACATATCGGGCATATATGCATATGCGCTTGTTATGCTTGAGGCGACGATTGAGGGCGCGGCGGATCTTATCCCCGAGTATGTGCCGCGCAACGGCGTGCTCGACTTTAACTATTACGACACGGAAACAGGCGAAACCAAGCGCCAAGCAAACGAAACCACCATCTGGTACGGAAAAACCTACGAGGGCATTTTGCCCAAGGAAATCAGGTTTGACGCGGAAAGCATAACCCTTAAAGTGGGCGAAACCGTTACCGTGGGATACAAAATTTTGCCCGATGACGCCGCCAACAAAAGCTTTGCGGTTGTTACCGACAAGCCCGAGTGTGTGCTTACAAGCTGGGACACGGCAAAGATAACGGGGCTTAAGCCGGGACGCGCAACCGTTAAATTTGTGGCACTGGGCGACAATTTGGTTCAAAACACATTCACCGTTACCGTTACGGAATGAAAAGGAGCACTGTTATGAAAATAAGATTTCGAATTTCGGCGGCTGTTACCGCGATCGCAATGTCGCTTTCTTTCCCGTGCGCATATGCCGCGGAGAACGCGAGCGCACAATCCGAGGAGGTAAAGCCCTCAATGTCGCTTTTGTGCGATTTGGGCATTTTCCGCGGATATGAGGACGGTACACTGCGCCCCGAGAACAACATTACCCGAATGGAGTATGCGGCACTTGTTACGCGTCTGGTGGGGCTTAACGATGTGTTCGACTACGAGGACGATATGTTTTACGACGTAAGCCGCGATATGTGGGGCGCGGGCGACGTTGCCGCCGCACAAAAAATGGGCTACGTGCAGGGCTACGGCGACGGGTGCTTCGGCCCGGAGGACAACATAACCGAGCTTGACGCCGTAAAGATAATAGTGTCCGCCTTGGGGCGCGACACCGTTGCGGCAAGGGAGGGCGGCTACCCCACGGGGTATGTAAGCGTTGCCACCAAGCTTAAAATTTTATCAAACGGCGTTTCCGCCGACAGATTGGCAACGCGCCGCTACGTGGCAGACCTGTTTGCACTGAGCTTGGACATACCCATTGCGGACAAGGAGCTTTCCACCGGGACCGGCGGCGAAACCCTTTACATAACGGACGACACCTTTTTAAGCGAGATGAACGTTACCGCGGTGCGCGGCGTTTTGCGTGCGGCGTACGGCGTAAACACCACAACCACCGCGCTTGACCGCGACGAAATTTTAATCGGCGACGAAAAGTTTGAGGTTAAAAAGCAGGTGTATGCACAGTACATAGGCGACACGGTGGACGCATACGTGCGCGACTACGGGCGCGACGACGAAGAGGTGTTGGGGATATATCGCGTTTATGCCGCGGCGAATTCGGTTACGATAAACGCCGCCGACATTTCCGACGAAACCACCTTTTCCGAGCTTGTTTATACCGAGAGGGGCAGCAGGCGGCGCGTGGCGCTTGCACCCGCGATTGCCATATGCTACAACGGCACGGTGCTTGGGCGCACATCGGATTATACGATAGATAAAATTCACCCGCAAACGGGCACGGTGAAGCTTATAAGCCTTTCGGGCGGCACGGAGTACGACTGTGCCGTGGTGGAAAGCTACAAAACCGTGGTTGTTAAAAGTGCAACGGACGACGGCATTTACGACGTTTTCGGGAGCAGCGTAACAGCGGATTTCGACGACGACGAATTTTCCCTTACAGTGCTGATTGACGGTGAAAACGCCTCCCTTGCGGACGTGCGCGCGGGCGACATTGCCGACGTGGCGCTTAACACCGACAAAACCGTTGCAAAAATAATAATCACGCGCGAAAGCGTGCAAACAACCGTGCTTGCCTACGGCGACAACGACGGGCGCACCGAGTACACCCTCGGCGGCTTGGGCGACAGATGCGTAACGCACGAGTACGAGGCGGCGCGCGCCGCAAACTACCGCGAGGCAAAGGAGCTTAAAACGGGCAATACCTACAAGCTGTATTTTAACGCGTTCGGCGATATTGCATATGCCGCCGACCCCGATCACGACGAAAGCAAAGCGGGGGAAAACGAAACCGACTACCGCGACGAATACTACGGCTTTTTGATAGAGGCAGTGCTTAGCGAAAGCTCGCTTGATAATTCCTTGACGCTTCGCATTATGACGGGCGAAAACAAGTTTGTGCGCTTTGAAGTAAAGGACAAAACAAAGTTCGGCAGAATGACGGGCGGCACATACACCGTTTCCAAGGAAAAATGCGACGTTATCTGTGCCGCACTGCTTGACGACGGGTACGTTACAAAGCAAATAGTTAAATACAAGCTTTCGGACGAGAGCACAATATCCGAGCTTTATTTGGCGGACGACGCCTCGGGCACGGAGTACCCCTCGGTAGATTACAAAACGGGCAAATACCGCATTGCCTACAGCATTATCGACGGCAAATATTATTATGACACGCACACCGCCGTTATGGTGACGCCCTCTTTGGGAAACGACATTACCTATCTTTCGGCGGGCACGCCCGAGAGCTACTTCAGCTCGGCAAAGACATATCAGGTGCAGCTGTGGGATATTGAGAGCGACGGCTACGTAAACCTTATTGTATATCAGCCGGTGTTAAGCTCCACGAAAAATTCCGTGGGAGATGTGGCGAAGCGCTACTGGCTCGACTACTTAAACTCGCCCGTTATGCTGGTCAGCGACATACGCCACATCACAGGAAACGACGGCATTGACTACGCCGTGCTTGAGGGCTATGAAAGCGGAAACAAGGTGACGCGCGTTTTGTCCGACACGCTTGCCGCCAAAAACGAGCTGCGAAAGGGAATGGCAATTCAATACGAAACAAACAAAAAGGAACTGCAATATGCCTATTATTCCGAAGATGACGAGGTTGTGGGCGTATACAGCATACTGCTTGATTTAAATGACTTTAATCTGTACGACTTTGTAACGTACGATTATCAGACCAAAACAACCAACTACAACGCACGTATTACGGTGGGGTGCGGCACGGTAACGCGCTACGACGCGCCGTATCTGCACTTAAGCTGCTCGGGCTTTGTTTACAATCTTAACGGAAGCGCGGCGGTGTACAAATATTCGCAGAGTGAGCGCACATTTACGAAAGCCTCCGTTACGGACATTACGGAGGGGAAGCGCGTGTTTTTCCGCGTGCGATACAGTAAGCTGCGCGAAATTGTAATCATCGAGGAATAGGGGGAAAAAATTATGAAACGAATTATCGGCATATTTACCCTTTGCGCAATGCTGGCGGGACTTGCCTGCCCGTGCGTGTGCGCGGAAGACAAGCTTACATATCCGAACACGACAACCGTTGTCTTCGAGGAAGATTTTGAAAATTACGACAACAGCCTGAGCCACTATACGAGCGAGGAAAAAACCTCCTACTCGTCGGTAAGCGCACTTCCCGGGGGAAAGGGTGACAACACCTCCGCTGTGGGCATGTATTACGACTGTGCCACCACGGGAACGGCAACAGCGCGCCTTACCGATGACGGAGATGTCGACCCGCAGGCGAAGCAGGTGGGCGGCAAGCCTCTGGAGTATATGTACGTTAATTTAACGGAGGCGTTCTCCGCGGCGGAGCATATACGTGTGGAGTTTAAATATTATAACGCGAAAAACGCGATTAAGTATAAAACACAGCCGTCGGAAGAAAACCCCGCAGGCGTGCTCAGCACGACAATCCGCGACACTGTAACATTCGCCCTGAAAGACGGTTTGACAAGCGACAATACGAACAACGCAGGTCGATACCGCTTAAAC